>JAFECZ010000011.1 GCA_018241905.1 Pseudomonadota bacterium | reverse complement strand
AGAACTCAACGCCAGATCGGCAGCGCATCGCGCGCGCCAAGCCGCCTGGAAATCTGCGCGGCGGCCTCGACCACCAGCGGTGCAAACTCCTTGACCTGCGCCGGCTTGAAGCGGTCCTTGGGCCCCGACAGGCCCAGCGCGGCCACCACCTGGCCGCTGACGTCGATGACCGGCGAGGCAATGCCGCAGACGTTCTCGTTCCACTCGCCCTTGTTCTGCGCATAGCCCTGCACCCGGATGCGCGCCATTTCCTGCAGGAAACGGGCCGGGTCGACGATGCTCCTGGACGTGTGCGGATGCAGGTTCTGCGACAGGCGCTCCAGCATCGCCGGCGAATGAAAAGCCAGCATGGCCTTGCCCGTTGCCACGCACGCGGCCTTGGCTCGCCCGCCGATCTGCGTGTAGGCGCGCACCGGGTTGGGGCTGTCGAGCTTGTGCACGTAGACCACCTCGTCGCCGTCCAGCACCGACAGGTGCACCGTTTCGCGCGTGCGCAACAGCAGTTCGTCCATCACCTGCTCGGCATGCACCCGCAGGTCGAGCCTGGACAGCACCGCCGAGCCCAGCTCCCACAGCTTGATCGACGCCGAGTAGCGGCCGCTGCGCTCGTCGCGAACGATGTAGCGCGCCTCGGTCAGCGCCTGCAGCAGGCGGTGCACGTTGCTCTTGGCGAGCTCGAGTTCGGCGGCGATCTCGGTCAGGCCGAGCGCGCGCTCGCTGTGAGCCAGCAGCTCGATGATGGAAAGGCCTTTGACGAGCGTGTTGTTCATGTCGGTGATTTCGGACGCTGCCCGCGGGCGCCTCCGGATTCGCCCTATTTGCCATTTGTAATTTGCAAATTATAAAACCGTTGTTCCGTCTAATGGAACACCTCAACACAATGCGGGGCGTGACCTCATCCTCCATCCCGAACCGAAACCTGCCGCAATGACCACCCGTCTCGTCGTGGGCGCCGTCAGCGCCGAAGCCAATCGCCTGGCAACCGAACTCGTGCACCACCTGGTGCTGAACGGCCGCGCCCGCCCGTCGGCACATGCCGGATGGCGGCTGCATTCGCAACAGCAGCAGCCTGTGCGCACCACCAGCAAGACATCGCTGCTGGGCTTCACGCGCATGCTGGCCAGCGCCGCCGAGCAGAGCGGGCGCGCCCATCTCGGCCTGGACATGGCTTGCGCGCGGGAGGGCCAGGGCTGCGGCATCTTCAGCGACCTGTTCCTGTATGCGCCCACGGTGGGCGACGCCCTGCAGGCGCTCACGCGCTTCTTCCCCGTGGGCCAGACCGGCACCACGACCAGCCTGACCCAGGCGCACGGCGTCGCGCGCTTCACCTACGACATCCACGACCCCGCCGTGGGCGAGCGGCTCCAGGACGCGGCCTACACGCTGGGCAAGATCTACCGTTCGCTGCGCCGCAGCGCGGGCGACTCGCTGGTGCTGGACCAGGTCACGCTGGCGGCCGAGCAGCCGCACCACATGGAGCCGTACCGCCGCTTCTTCAGCGCGCCCGTGGCCTTCGGTGCGCAGTCCACCTCGCTGTGCTTCTCGTCGTCGCTGCTGGGCCTGCCGATTGCCTCGGCCGATGCGCAGCGCTATGCGCAGTCGTGCAGCCGGCTGGAGCGACTGATGCCTATGCCCAACGAGACCGACGTGCTCGAAGACGCGCTGCGCGCCTGGCTGGCGCATGCGGCGCCGCAGGGGCAGGCCACGCTCGAGCAGGCCGCCGCAGACTTCGGCGTGACTGCGAGGACCATGCAGCGCCGCCTGAAGGACAGGGGCATCAGCTTCCAGTCCCTTCTGGCGCAGGTGCGCATGGAGGCGGCGCGCCAGTTGCTGGCCGAAAGCCGGCTGCCCGTCACGCAGATCGCCGAGCAACTGGGCTTCAGCGAAACCAGCGCGTTCACCCGCGCATTCCGCACCTACACGCGGCTGAGCCCGCGCGCTTTCCGCCAGGCTTCGTTCGCCCCGGCGTAAGCCTTCGGCGCCCTGCGGCCTGCAGGCGCGCTGATTGTCGTGTTCTGTCAAGTCATTCCGGGGGCTGCGCCGTACGCTGGCACACAGCCTCAAGGAATTGCCGTGAAGTTCACGTACTCGCCCACTCACCATCAGCATGCGCCTGCGGAAATCATCGTGCGCGGCACGCTGGTGCGCAATCTCGAATCGCCCGAACGTGCCGATGCGCTGCTCGCTCAACTCACCTCGCAAGGCCATGAGAAGGTGCTGCCCCAGGGCTGGGACCAGCGCTGGATCGCCGCGGTGCACGACGCCGGCTACCTCGAGTTCCTCGAGACGGCGCACGAGCGCTGGCGCGCGCTTCCCAATGCAACGCCGCTGATCCACCCGCACGCCTTTGCGCACTACAGCTCGCGCCGGCGCCCGCAAAGCATCCAGGGCCAGGTGGGCTACTACCTCGCGGGCGGCTCGTCGCCGATGGCCGAAGGCACCTGGACGGCGGCCGTGGGCTCGGCCCATGCCGCGCTGGAGGCTGCAAGGCTGGTGCTGGACGGCGAACGCGAAGCCTATGCGCTGTGCCGCCCCCCAGGCCACCACGCCTACGCCGACTTCGGCGGCGGCTTCTGCTACCTCAACAACATCGCGATCGCGGCCAACTACATGGCCAGCAGGCTGGGGCGCGTGGCCATCCTGGACATCGACACGCACCACGGCAACGGCACGCAATCGATCTTCTATCGCCGGGGCGATGTGCACTTCGTCTCGGTGCATGGCGACCCGAACGTGCTCTTTCCCTTCTACGCGGGCTATGCCGAAGAATGCGGCGAGGGCGAGGGCGAAGGCCACAACCTCAACCTGCCGCTTCCGCTGAAGTCCGAAGACCCGGCCTGGCTGGCCGCCATCGACGAAGGCATGGCCTCGATCCGGGCGTACCGGCCCGCCGCCCTGCTGGTGTCGCTGGGCTTCGACCCTTTCAAGGGCGATCCGTCCTCCGACCTGGCCGTGAGCACCGAGGGGTTCCGCGCGGCTGGCGAGCGCATCGGCCGCTACCGCGGACCGGTCGTGCTCATCCAGGAAGGCGGCTACCTCGTCGAGAAGCTCGGCGAGAACCTTCACGCATTCCTGGACGGCTACATGCGCTCGCGCAACGCAGCCTGAGCCTTCTCCCCAACCCTCGCCAACCGAACACCATGACCCAGAACCCCAGCGCCAATTGGCGCAAGGACGTTGCCCACGTCGTCCACCCCTATTCGAACCTCGACGCGCACGACAAGCGCGGCCCCGTCGTGATCGTGCGCGGCGACGGCTGCTACGTGGAGGACGAGAACGGCAACCGCTACCTCGAAGGCATGTCGGGCCTGTGGTGCGCCTCGCTCGGCTTCTCCGAAAAGCGCCTGGTCGATGCGGCCATGGCGCAGTTCAACACGCTGCCCTACTACCACCTGTTCAACCACCGTTCGCACCCGCCGGGCATTGCGCTGGCCGAGGCGCTGACCGCCATCGCGCCCGAGGGCCTGAACCACGTGCTGTTCGCCAACTCGGGGTCCGAGGCCAACGACGCGGCCGTTAAGCTTGTCTGGTACTACAACAACCAGCTGGGTCGGCCGCAGAAGAAGAAAATCATCTCGCGCCTGTACGGCTACCACGGCGTGACGGTGGCCTCGGGCAGCCTCACCGGCCTGGTGCATGTCCACCGCGACTTCGACCTGCCCATTGCGCAGGTGCTGCACACCGACTGCCCCAGCCTCTATCACTTCGGCCAGCCCGGCGAGACCGAGGCGCAGTTCGCGCAGCGCCTGGCCGACAACCTGGAGCAGCTCATCCTCAAGGAAGGCCCCGAGACCGTGGCCGCCTTCATCGCCGAGCCCATCAACGGCTCGGGCGGCGTGATCGTGCCGCCGGCGGGCTATTTCGAGCGCGTGCAGGCCATCCTGAAGAAGTACGACGTGCTGTTCATCGTCGACGAGGTGATCACCGGCTTCGGCCGCACGGGCCAGATGTTCGGCAGCGACGCCCTGAAGCTCAAGCCCGACATGATGACCGTGGCCAAGGGGCTGTCGGGTGCGTACCAGCCCATCTCGGGCCTGCTGCTCACCGACGCCATTCACGAGGCGCTCAAGGCCGGCAGCCGCAAGCACGGCGCCTTTGCGCACGGACTGACCTATGCGGCGCACCCGGTGGCCGCGGCCGTGGCGCTGGAGACGCTCAACATCTACCGCGAACGCAAGATCGTCGAGCACGTGCAGGGCGTGGCGCCCTACTTCTTCGAGCGCCTCGACGCATTGGCAGGCCATCCGCTGGTGGGCGAGGTGCGCGGCATGGGCCTGCTGGCCGCCGTGGAGATCACGGCCGACAAGGCAAAGAAGACGCCCTTCCCGCCCGAGGCCGCCATCGGCGCCTGGATCCAGGCCAAGGCCATGGAGCACGGCGTGATCGTGCGCGCCATTGCCAACTGCGTGGCCATGTGCCCGCCGCTGATCAGCGAGCGCAAGCACATCGACGAACTGGTGGACGGCCTGGCCAAGGCCCTCGACGCGGCGCAGGCGCACTTCGGCGCCCGCAACTGACCACACCCTGCAGACCCGGACCTTCCCGATGACGACCCTCCGCCGACTCGCACTCGCCCTGGGCACCGCCCTGCTCGCCAGCACCGCATTGGCTCAGGCGCCGCGCGCCGGCGGCACGCTCAACCTCATCGTCAACCCCGAACCCCCGGGCATCAACCTGGGCAACGCCAAGCTCGGGCCCAGTTCCTTCGTGGGCAGCAAGGTCTACGAAGGCCTCATCTCGCTCTCGCCCAAGCTCGAACCCATTCCACGCCTGGCGCAGTCGTGGACCATCTCGCCCGACGGCAAGACCTACACCTTCAAGCTGCGCCCCAACGTGAAGTGGCACGACGGCAAGCCCTTCACCTCGGCCGACGTGCTGTTCAGCTTCAAGCAATACCTGCCGGTGACCTTCGCGCGCACCAAGCTCATCATGGAACAGGTGGCCTCCATCGAGGCGCCGGACGACCTGACGGTGGTGTTCAAGCTCAAGCAGCCCTACCCGGCCTTCATGTACATCTTCGAGGCGACGGGCGGCACCATCATGCCCAAGCACCTGTACGAAGGCGTCACGGACTACCGCAGCACCCCGGTCAACAACACCATCGTCGGCACCGGCCCCTTCAAGATCGGCGAATGGCGGCGCGGCGCCTTCATCAAGCTGGTGAAGAACCCCGACTACTGGGACAAGGGCAAGCCGTATCTCGAAACGCTGTACTTCCACATCGTGCCCGACGCGGTGGGCCGCTCCATCGCCTTCGAAAGCGGCAAGGTGGACGCGATCCGCGCCGGCGACGTGGAGAACTTCGAGATCGCGCGCCTGGCCGCCGCGCCCGGCGTGGGCCTGACCAAGGCGGGCTGGGAGTTCCTGCAGCCGGTGGGCTTCCTGAACATGAACCTGCGCAACAAGCCCATCGACGATGCGCGCTTTCGCCAGGCGATTGCCCACGCAATCGACCGCCAGTTCATCATCAAGAACATCTTCTCCACCTTCGGGGAGCCGGTGAACGGCCCCTTTCCGGCGGGCTACGCCTACCGCGACACCTCGGTGGAAACCCAATACGCCTACGACCCGGCGCGCGCCAAGGCGCTGCTGGACGAGATGGGCCTCAAGCCCGGCAGCGACGGCACCCGGGTGAGCCTGCGCCTGCTGCCCCTGCCCTACGGCGAGACCTGGCAGCGCCTGGCCGAATACACCCGCGAGCGGCTGAACGCGGTGGGCATCAAGACCACCATCGTGGCCACCGACGTGCCCGGCTGGTTCTCACGCGTGTCCGCCGGCGACTTCGACCTGGCCTACAACTTCGTCTACCTGCTGGGCGACCCGGCCATCGGCGTGAGCCAGACCTACCTGTCCACCAACCAGCTCAACCGCGGCACCGCGGCCAACGTGGACGGCTACGTGAACAAGGACGTCGATGCGCTGCTGACCAAGGCCGAGCAGGAGCCCAGGACCGAGGACCGGGCCAGGCTGTACTCGCAACTGCAGAAGACGCTGTCGCGCGACCTGCCGATCCTGTGGACGCACCAGATGATCATGCCCACCGTCTATCGCACCAAGGTGAAGAACCTGGTGAGCACGGGCCTGGGCATGAACGAGAACTTCTCGGACGTCTGGATCGACAAGTAAGGCAGCACAGCCCGCATGGACCGCCTTCTCTTCCTGGCCCGGCGCTGCTTCAAGGCGGTGCTGGTCATCCTCTTTGTCATCGCGATCAACTTCGCGCTGATCCGCGCCGCGCCGGGCGACCCCGCCACCATCCTGGCAGGCGAGGCCGGCGCGGTGGACGCCGGATTCGTCGAGCGAATCCGCCAGGAATACGGGCTGGACAAGCCGCTGCCGGTGCAGCTCGCCGTCTACATGAAGCAACTGCTGAGCTTCGACCTGGGCGATTCGTACCGCGAGAACCGGCCTGTGAAGGAGATCGTGCTGGAGAAGCTGCCGGCCACGCTGCTGCTCACGCTCAGCGCGCTGGTGTTCTCGGTCGCCGTCGGCGTGGGGCTGGGCATTGCGGCGGCGCGGCGCGCGGGCACCGCGCTGGACGCGCTCATCACCGCCGGCTCGCTGGTGTTCTTCGCCATGCCGCTGTTCTGGATCGGCCTGCTGGCCATCGTGGTGTTCTCGATGAAGCTGGGCTGGCTGCCGCCCTACGGCATGAGCACCGTCGGCGCCGACCTCACGGGTTGGGCCGCATGGCTGGACGTCGCACAGCACCTGCTGATGCCCGCCGTCACGCTGGGCCTGTTCTACGTGGCCATCTACACCCGCGTTACCCGCGCGGCGGCGCTGGAGGTGATGGACCAGGACTTCGTGAAGACCGCACGCGCCAAGGGCGTGCCCGAGGGGCGCGTGTGGCGCCGGCACATCCTGCGCAACTCGGTGCTGCCGGTGATCACATTCGTGTCGCTGCAGGCCGGGCACGTGCTGGGCGGCTCGGTGCTCATCGAGACGGTGTTCGCCTGGCCCGGCATCGGGCGCCTGGCCTTCGACGCCCTGTTCCAGCGCGACTACAACCTGCTGCTGGCGGTGTTCTTCGTCAGCTCGGTGATGGTGGTGGTCTTCAACCTGGTCGCCGACCTGCTCTACAGCCTTGCGGACCCCCGCATCGAACTGCAGTCATGACAAAGAACATCCTGGCCCGCCTTCTTCGCCAGCCCGCCGGCGTGGCCGGCGTGCTCATGCTCGCCGTCATCCTCTTGGTGGCCTTCGGCGCGAACTGGCTCTACCCGGGCGACCCCTGGGCCATGGTGGCCGACCCCAACCTGCCGCCGCTGAGCGCGGGCCACCCGTTCGGCACCGACATGCTGGGCCGCGACGTGGCCGCGGGCGTGGCCCACGGCGCGCGCGTGTCGCTGCTGATCGGCGTGGTGGCCACCGCCGTGGCCGTGCTGGTGGGCACCGTGCTGGGCGCCGTTGCCGGCTACCACGGCGGCTGGGTCGACGACCTGGTGATGCGTTTCACCGAGATCTTCCAGACTATCCCGGGCTTCCTGCTCGCGCTGCTGATGGTGGCCATCTTCGGCCCCTCGATGTATTCCATCGTGGGCGCCATCGGTGCCATCTCCTGGCCTTCGGTGGCGCGGCTGGTGCGCGCGGAATTCCTGTCGCTGCGCACGCGCGATTTCGTCAAGGCGGCGGTGCTGGGCGGGCAGTCGAGCCTGCGCATCGTGTTCCGCCAGATATTGCCCAACGCGCTCTCGCCCATCGTGGTGGCGGCCTCGCTCATGATGGCCTCGGCCATCCTGCTCGAGTCGGCCATCAGCTTCCTGGGGCTGGGCGACCGCAACATGATCTCCTGGGGCTTCATGATCGGCGCCGGGCGCACCACGCTGCTGCAAAGCTGGTGGCTGTCGGCGATTCCGGGCGCGGCGATCTTCGTCACGGTGCTGGGCCTGAACTTCCTGGGCGATGCGTTGAACCACGCGCTGAGCCCGCGCCGCCGCTCCTCCGGAGGTCAGGCATGACCGCCAACCTGCTGGAGATCCGCGAGCTGAGCGTGGCGCTGCCCGAAGGCGGCGATCGCCCCTTTGCCGTGCGCAATGTGTCGCTCGACGTGCCTGCCGGCCAGACGGTGTGCGTGGTGGGCGAATCGGGCTCGGGCAAGTCGGTCATGGCCAACGCGGTGATGCGCCTCTTGCCGCCGCGCGTGCTGCGCATTGCCGGCGGCCGCATCTCGCTGGCAGGCGAAGACCTGCTGGCGCTGGATGCCGCAGCGCTGCGCCGCCTGCGCGGCTCGCGCATGGGCATGATCTTCCAGGAGCCCATGACCGCGCTCAACCCGGTCATGACGGTGGGCGAGCAGATCGAGGAAGTGCTGCTGGTGCACGGCCAACACGACGCCCGCCGGCGCGAGCAGCGAGTGGTCGAGCTGATGCAGGAAATGAACCTGCCCGACCCGCAGGCCCTGCGGCACCGCTACCCCTTCCAGCTTTCGGGCGGCCAGCGCCAGCGCGTGGTGATCGCCATCGCGATGGCGCTGGAGCCGCAGCTGCTGATTGCCGACGAACCCACCACCGCCCTCGATGTGACCACGCAGGCGCAGATCCTTGCGCTGATCCAGCGGCTGCAGCAGCGCCACGGCATCGGCGTGCTCTTCATCACCCACGACTTCGGCGTGGTGGCCGACATCGCGCACCGGGTGGTGGTGATGCAGCACGGGCACGTGGTGGAGAGCGGCAGCGCCGCGCAGGTGCTGCGCCATCCGCAGCACGCCTACACGCGCCGCCTGATCGACGCCGTGCCCCGCTTGCGCGCAGCATCCAGCGGCGAGACAGCCAGCGCGCCCGCTGCGCTGCTGCAGATCGAGCAGATCAGCAAAAGCTACCGAGCCCGCGGCAAGGGCCTGTTCGGCGGCCGGGGCCGTACGCTGGCGCTCGATGGCGTGAGCCTTGCCATCGGCGAGGGCGAGACCGTGGGCCTGATCGGCGAATCGGGCTCGGGCAAGACCACGCTGGGCCAGTGCGTGATGCGCCTGCTGGACGTGGACAGCGGCCGCCTGCTGTTCCGCGGGCAGCCCATCCAAGACCTGCGCGGTCGGGCGCTGAAGGCGCTGCGCCCGCAGATCCAGATGATCTTCCAGGACCCGTTCGCCTCGCTCAACCCGCGCCACCGGGTGGGCCGCATCGTGACCGAGAACGCCATCCTGTGCGGCGTGCCCGAGATCGAGGCGCAACGCCGCATGCACGAGGTGCTGCAGGTAGTGGGGCTGGACGCCAGCGTGGTCGACCGCTACCCGCACGAGTTCAGCGGGGGCCAGCGCCAGCGCATCGGCATTGCGCGCGCCCTGGTCATGCAGCCGCGGCTCATCGTGGCGGACGAGGCGGTGTCGGCGCTCGACGTGTCGGTGCAGCAGCAGGTGCTTTCGCTGCTGCGCGACGTGCGTTCGCGCCTGGGCCTGTCGATGCTGTTCATCACGCACGACCTGCGCGTGGCCAGCCAGATCTGCGACCGCATCGCCGTCATGCACAAGGGCTGCATCGTCGAGACCGGCACGGTGCAGGCCATTGCCCGCGCGCCGCAACACCCCTACACGCGCAGCCTGTTCGCGGCCATGCCGGGCCAGGCCTGGGAACGAGACATCGAGCAGAACCCGCCGCGGGCCGTGGCCTGAACCCGCCCTCCAACCAGATTCAACGAGGAGAAGAACCCATGTACGAAAGCCTCTCGCTCTACATCGACGGCGAATTCATCCAGGGCGGCGGCCGCGTCGAGCAGCCGGTGCTCGACCCCGCCACCGGCAACACCGTCGGCCAGCTGCCGCATGCCACGCGCGCCGACCTGGACCGCGCGCTCGATGCGGCGCAGCGCGCCTTTGCCACCTGGCGCCACGTGTCGCCGACGGAGCGCGGCGCCATTCTGCGAAAGGTCGGCGAGCTCAGCCGCGCGCGCGCCAAGGAGATCGGCCGCAACATCACGCTGGACCAGGGCAAGCCGCTGGCCGAGGCGGTTGGCGAAGTGCTGCGCTGCGCCGACCACTGCGACTGGCACGCCGAGGAATGCCGGCGCATCTACGGCCGCGTCATCCCGCCGCGCACGCCCAACGTGCGCCAGTTCGTGCTGCGAGAGCCCATCGGCGTGTGCGCCGCCTTCACGCCCTGGAACTTTCCGTACAACCAGGCCATCCGCAAGATCGCGGCGGCCGTCGGGGCGGGCTGCACCATCATCATCAAGGGGCCGGAGGATTCACCCAGCGCGGTGGTGGCCATCGCCCGCCTGTTCCACGAAGCGGGCCTGCCGCCCGGTGTGCTGAACGTGGTGTGGGGCGTACCGCACGAGGTGTCCGAATACCTAATCGCCTCGCCCATCGTGCGCAAGGTGTCCTTCACCGGCTCGGTGCCGGTGGGCAAGCAGCTGGCGGCGCTGGCCAGCAGCCACATGAAGCGCATCACCATGGAGCTGGGCGGCCACTCGCCCGTCATCGTGTGCGAGGACGCCGAGGTGGAGCGCGCGGCCACCATGCTTGCGGCCTTCAAGTTCACCAACGCCGGGCAGGTGTGCGTCTCACCCACGCGCTTCTACATCCAGGAGCCGGTGTGGGAACGCTTCATGGCCCGCTTCACCGAGGTGAGCCGCGGCATCAAGGTAGGCCCGGGCCTGGAGGCCGACACCAAGATGGGGCCGCTGGCCCATGCCCGCCGCGTGAGCGCCATGGAAGAGTTCGTGGCCGACGCGAAGGCGCGCGGCGCGCGCATCGAAGCCGGCGGCGACCGGCTGGGCAGCACCGGCAACTTCTTCGCACCCACCGTCATCGCAGCGCCGCCCGATGATGCCCGCGTCATGCAGGCCGAGCCCTTCGGCCCCATCGCGGCCTGCGTGCCCTTCAAGGACCTGGACGAAGTGCTGGCGCGCGCCAACAGCCTGCCCTATGGCCTCTCGTCCTACGCCTTCACCACCAACACCCGCAGCGCCCTGCGCATCCAGAACGGGCTGGAGGCCGGCATGGTCAACATCAACCACTTCGGCCAGGCCTTGCCCGAGACGCCCTTCGGCGGCGTGAAGGACAGCGGCATGGGCAGCGAAGGCGGCACCGAAACCTTCGACGGCTACCTGGTGACCAAGTTCGTCACGCAGATGGACTGAGCCCGCAGGCACGCATCACTCCCCCCTTTCCGAGAAGAAGATTCATGAAAACCACCATCAAGAACGCGTTGCGAGCCACCGCCCTCGCCGCCAGCCTGATCGTGCCCGCCGCCTGGGCCGCAACCCCGGCCGACACGCTCGTGATCGCGCGCGACATCAGCGCCTTCCTGACGCTGGACCCGCAGGAGGCCTTCGAGATCGCCTCGGGCGACAGCCTCAACAACCTGTACCTGCGCCTGGTGCAGCACGACCCGATGGACTTCTCGAAGATCATCCCCGGCGCCGCGCAAGGCTGGGAGGCCGCGCCCGACGGCAAGCAGATCGTCTTCAAGATCCGCCAGGGCCTGAAGTTCCAGTCGGGCAACCCGATCACGGCCGAAGACGCCGCCTTCTCGCTGCAGCGCGGCATCCTGCTGGACAAGCAGTCGGCCATCATCCTGCGCCAGTTCGGCTGGACCAAGGACAACGTGAAGGAGCGCGTGCGCGCCGACGGCGACAAGCTCGTCCTGAGCTTCGAACAGCCCTACGCCACCGACCTGGTCTTGAGCGCATTGAGCGCCACCATCGCCTCGGTGGTCGACAAGAAGCTGGTGCTGGAGAACGAGCGCAACGGCGACCTGGGCAACGCCTGGCTGCGTACGCACTCGGCCGGTGCCGGCGCCTACAAGCTGGTCGAGTGGAAGGCCAAGGACGCCGTGGTGCTGGAGGCCTTCCCGGGCTACCAGGGCGGCACCGTGCCCAAGCTCAAGCGCGTGATCGTGCGCCATGTGTCCGAGCCGGCCGCGCAGCGCCTGCTGCTGGAAAAGGGCGACGTGGACGTGGCGTCCGACCTCAACCCCGACCAGGTGCAGGCCATTGCCGGCAAGCCCGACCTGAAGGTGGTGCAGATCCCGCGCGGCAACGTGTACTACCTGGCGGTCAACACCTCGGTGCCCAGCCTGGCCAAGCCCGAGGTGTGGCAGGCCATGCGCTGGCTGATCGACTACGACGGCATCGCCAACCAGCTCTTCCGCGGCCAGTACAAGGTCAACCAGACGCCGGTGGCCAGCGGCACCGACGGCGCGCTCGCCGAGCAGCCCTACAAGCTGGACGTGGCCAAGGCCAAGGCTCTGCTGGCCAAGGCCGGCGTGCCGGGCGGTTTCTCGATTTCCATGGACGTGATGAGCGCCAGCCCCTACCGCGAGATCGCGCAGTCTATCCAGTCCACCTTCGCGCAGGGCGGCATCCAGCTCGACCTGAAGGTGGCCGAGCCCTCGCAAGTTCTCACCCGTTACCGGGAGCGCCGCCACGACATGATCGTGTTCGTGTGGTCGCCCGACTATTCGGACCCCAGTTCCACCCTGGAGTTCTTCAGCCGCAACACCGACAACGCGGCCACGTCGACCAACAAGAACGCGCCCTGGCGCGCCCACTGGCTCATCCCGCAGCTCACGGCCCAGGCCAACGCGGCGTCGCACGAGGTGGACAACGCCAAGCGCATGAAGGTCTACGGCGACCTGCAGCGCAGCCTGCGCGACGACTCGCCCTTCTCCTTCATCGTGCAGAAGCTCGAACCCATTGCCACGCGGGCCAACGTGCTCAACTACAAGGGCGCGATCACCTTCGACTCGACCGCCTATCACGTGATCGAGAAACGTTGAGCGAGCGGCCGTGAGCGAAGCAAGCCCGCCCCTTCCGGCCATGGCCGAGAGCACGTCCGCACCAGCGGGGCACGCCCGCGCGCTCAAGCGGCTGCGCTGGCTGGGCTCGACCCTGCTCACGGCCTGCATCACGCTGGCCGGCCTGCTGGTCGTGACCTTTGCGCTGGGCCGCGTGCTGCCCACCGACCCGGTGCTGCGCATCGTGGGCGACCGCGCCTCGCAGGAGCAGTACGAGCAGGTCTACCGCGCCCTGCGGCTGGATCGCCCCTTGCCCGAGCAGTTCGGCGCCTTCGTCGGCGACATGCTGCGCGGGGACTTCGGCAAGTCGCTGGTCACGGGCAACCCCATTGGCGAGGACATCGCGCGCTATTTCCCGGCCACCTTCGAGCTGGCCTCGGTGGCGATCGTGCTGGGCGTGCTGCTGGGCATTCCGCTGGGCGTCTTGTGCGCCCAGCATGCCAACCGGTTGCCGGACCACCTGGGCCGCATGTTCTCTCTGGCGGGGCACTCGGTGCCCATCTTCTGGCTGGGCATCGTCGGACTGCTGGTGTTCTACGCGCAGCTGGGCTGGGTGGCGGGGCCGGGCCGGCTCGACGTTGCCTATCGCTACTCGGTGCCTGCGGTGACGCACCTGATGCTGGTGGACACGCTGATCGCCGGCGAATGGGATGCCTTCGGGAACGCGGTGTCGCACCTCATCCTGCCGGCCAGCCTGCTCGGGCTGGTGGCGCTGGGCTACGTGGCGCGCATGACGCGCAGCTTCCTGCTGTGGCAACTGCGGCAGGACTACACCACGGTGCTGCGGCTCAAGGGCCTGTCCGACGGAGCCATTCTCTGGCGCCACGCGCTGCGCAACGCGGCCGGGCCCATCCTGGCCATCGTCGCGCTGACCTATGCGTACCTGCTCGAAGGCGCGGTGCTCACCGAGACGGTGTTCGCCTGGCCGGGCCTGGGCATGTACATCACCGATTCGCTGTTTGCCGCCGACATCCCCGCGGTGCTTGCGGCCACGCTGCTGGTGGGCACGATCTTCATGCTCGTGAACATCGCGAGCGAGCTGATCCAGGCGGGCCTGGATCCAAGGTCGCGCTCCGCATGAGCCGCCCATCGACCGCGCGAGGCGCGGTTTCGCCACAGCACGCAGGCCATTCCATGAGTTCCCTTTCCTCCACCCTGCAGTGGCTGTCCACCGACACGCCCGCCACGCGCACGCAGGCCCGGCTGGGCGCCGTCTACCGGCTGCTGCGCCGACTGCTGATGCACCCCATCGGCATCGCGGGCCTGGCCATCGTCGGCCTGATGGTGCTGGCGGCCTTGCTCGCACCCTGGCTGCCGCTGGCCAACCCCGTCGCGCAGTCGCTGGGCGAGAGGCTGCTGCCGCCCTCGGCCCAGCACCTGCTGGGCACCGACACGCTGGGCCGCGACATCCTTTCGCGCGTGGTGCACGGCGCGCGGCCCACGCTGGCCATCGTGGCGCTGGTGCTGTTGGCCAGCGTGCCGGCGGGCCTGCTGATCGGCGCCGCCGCCGGACTGTGGGGCGGCTGGCTCGATGCGGTGCTGATGCGCCTGGCCGACGTGTTCATGGCCTTCCCCCGGCTCATCCTCGCCATTGCCGTGGCGGCCACGCTGAGTTCCGGCCTGTGGACCGCGGTGATCGCCATTGCCCTGACCGGCTGGCCGCCCTATGCGCGCGTGGCGCGCGCCGAGGTGGCAGCGCTGCGGCAGGCCGAGTTCATCCAGGCCGCCAAGGCGCTGGGCGTGTCGCGCCTGCGCCTGCTCTTGCGCCATGCGCTGCCGCTGTGCCTGCCTTCGGCCGTGGTGCGCGCGGCGCTGGACGCGCCGGGCATCGTGCTCATCGTCTCCGGCCTGGGCTTTCTCGGCCTGGGCCTGCCGCCGCCGGCGCCCGAATGGGGCGCCATGGTGGCGGAAGGCCGGGCCATCGTGTTCGAGGCGTGGTGGGTCTCCACCCTGCCCGGCGTGATGATCCTCATGCTCAGCCTCGGGTTCAACTTTCTGGGCGACGCGCTGCGCGACGTGGTCGACCCCGGCGTGAAGTGAGCGAGCGGCACATGAGCAACATCAACGACCCCGGCCGCGACGCACAGCACCCGCTGCTGGAAATCCGGAACCTCCAGATCAGCTTCGCCACGCCGCAGGGCCGCATGCAGGCCGTGCGCGGCGTGAACCTGAGCATGGGCCGCGAGCGCATTGCGGTGGTGGGTGAATCGGGCTCGGGCAAGTCCATCACCTTCCGGTCGCTGCTGGGCCTGCTTCCGGCCAGTGCCGAGGTATCCGCCGACCGGCTGCACCTGCAGGGCGACAACCTGCTGTCGCTGGGCCCGCGCGCCATGCGTGCCGTGCGCGGCCGGCGCATCGGCATGGTGGTGCAAGACCCCAAGCAAGGGCTGGACCCGCTCATGACCATCGGCCGCCAGCTGGCCGAGATGCTCAACCTGCATGGCAAGGCGCCGCGCCTGGGGCTGCAGCGGCGCGTGCACGAGTTGCTGGCCGAGGTGCACATTCGCGACCCCAAGCGCGTGGCTGGCCTCTACCCGCATGAAGTCTCCGGCGGCATGGCCCAGCGCGCGATGCTGGCCATGATGCTGTCGGCCGAGCCCGACCTGCTCATTGCCGACGAAGCCACCTCGGCCCTGGACGCCGTGGTGCGCCACCGCATCCTCGACCTCATCGACGAGCAGGTGCGCCTGCGCGGCATGGGGCTGGTGCTGATCAGCCACGACCTGGACCTGGTGGCCGGCTATGCCGACCGCGTGCTGGTGATGTACGCGGGCCGCGTGGTCGAAGAACTGCAAGGCGGCCTCATGGATGCGGCCACGCACCCCTACACGCGCGGACTGCTGGCGTGCCGGCCTTCGCTCGATCATCCGGGCGGCGAGCTGCCCGTGCTTCAACGGGAGGCGGCATGGCTGCTTTGATGAACACGCCGGCGCTGCGCATCGGCGATCTCGTTGTGCGCCGCGGCAGCGCGCAAGTGGTGAACGGTGTCTCCATCGAGGTGCCGCCGGGCGGCAGCCTGGGCATCGTGGGCGAGTCGGGCTGCGGCAAGAGCAGCATCCTGCGCTCGGTGGCCGGCATCGACAACCAGTGGAGCGGCAGCATCGAGGTGGCGGGCCGCACCATTGGCGCACGGCGCACGCTGGCAGACCGGCGCGCCATGCAGATGGTGTTCCAGGACCCGCTGGCCGCGCTCAACCCCAGCCACACCATCGATGAGATCCTGCGCGAGCCGCTGGTGGTGCACGGCATCGGCGACCACGACGCGCGCATTGCCGAGGCCTTGCGCACCGTCGCCCTGCCCGCCGCCGTGCGCTTCCGCTTCCCGGGCCAGCTCTCGGGCGGCCAGCGCCAGCGCGTGTGCATTGCCCGGGCCCTGCTGGTGCAGCCGCAGGTGCTGCTGCTGGACGAGCCCACCTCGGCGCTGGATGTTTCCGTGCAGGCAGAGGTGCTCAACCTGCTGTCGCGCTTGCGCCGCGAACAGCGCCAGGCCTTCGTGCTGGTGAGCCACGACCTGCACGTGGTGGCCCACATGTGCGACCAGATCGCCTTCATGGTGGGCGGGCGCTTCACCGACGTACTCACGCGCGAGCAGTTACGCGGCGCCAGCCTGCACCACCCCGAGGCGCAGCGGCTGCTCGAGGCCGCGCTGGCGCATTGAATTTCCGGTTGTTGTTCTATTTCGTGGAATTATTGTTGTTCATATTGGAACCACGTAGGATGACTTCATCGACGATGACACGCAACGGCGCGTGCCGCCCTTCACTCCAAGCCCCCACTCCATGACCGCTTCCCAGACTGCCCTGCTGCCCTTGTCCGGCGTGCGCGTGGTCGAGTTCTGCTCGACCGCCTCCGGACCTTTCTCGACCATGCTGCTGGCCGACATGGGCGCCGAAGTGGTGAAGATCGAGCCGCCGGCCGGAGACGGCCTGCGGCAGTGGCCCCCGCTCAACGAGGGCTACAGCGAGAACTTCGCCTCGCTCAACCGCAACAAGCGCTCGGCCGTGCTCAACCTCAAGGATGCGGACGACGTCGCGCTGGCGCGCCGGCTGATCCTCGAAGCCGACGTGCTGGTCGAGAACAACCGCCCCGGCGTGATGGACCGCCTGGGCCTGGGCTACGCCAGCCTGTCGGCCGAGAAGCCATCGCTGCTGTTCTGCTCCATCTCTGCCTACGGGCAGAGCGGCCCGCGCTCGGGCGAAGGCGGCTTCGACCTCACCATCCAGGCCGCTGCGGGCGTGATGAGCGTCACCGGCGAGCCCAGCGGCGCGCCGGTGAAATGCGGCGTGCCGCTGTCGGACTTTGCTTCCGGCCTGTACGCAGCCTTCTCCATTTCCGCAATGCTGGCGCACGTTCGCGCAGGCGGGCGCGGCGCCCACATCGACATCCCCATGTTCGGCTGCACCCTGGGCATTGCCGCGCTGCAGACCAGCGAGTACTTCGGCAACGGCCGCAGCCCCGTCAAGCTGGGCTCGGCCCATCCGCGCAACGCGCCCTACCAGGCCTTCCAGGCCAAGGACGGCTACTTCGCCATCGCCGCCGGCAACCACAAGCTATGGCTCGACGTGCTGCGCGTGGTGGACATGCCCGGCCTGGCCGACGATGCGCGCTTCGTCAGCACCACCGACCGCGCCCGCAACCAGGCTGCGCTCAAGGAAATCCTGGAAGGCGTGTTCACCCGCCAGCCGGTGGCCCACTGGATCGACGCCTTCAACGAAGCCGGCGTGCCGCACGCGCGCATCAACGACTACGCCGCCGCGCTGGCCGACCCGCAGACCGAGCACATGGGCTGGGTGCAGCCGCTGGACCTGCCCAACGGCCGCAAGACCCGTACCTTCGCATCGCCGGTGCGGCTCAACGGCCAGGGCTTTCCCATCCGCCTGCCGGCGCCGGGCCTGGGCCAGCACACCGACGAAATCCGCGCGCAGTTTGGCGCCAAGGTGGCGTGATGGCACAACAACACCAGGAAAGCCGGTTGCTCCAGTTCGTGGCCGCGATGACGCGGCTGGTGGAATCGGGCCCCGCCGACGAGGCGCGGCTGCTGGGCGGCGCCACGCCCCTCATGAAGGCCCTTGTGGCGCATGACGACTGGCTGCCCGAGGCCATGGCCGTGCCGCACCCGCAGTACTACCAGCAGCACCTGCTCTACGGCGACCCGCTGGACCGCTTCTCGCTGGTGAGCTTCGTCTGGGGCCCGGGGCAGAAGACGCCGGTGCACGACCACACGGTGTGGGGAATCATCGGCATGCTGCGCGGCAGCGAGTGCGGCCAGGCCTATGTGCGCGGCGGCGACGGCGCCGTCACGCCGCACGGCCCCGAGGTGACCTTGATGCCCGGCGACCTGGACAAGGTCTCGCCCACCCTCGGCGACATCCACGTGGTGCGCAATGCCTTCGACGACCGGGTGTCGATCAGCATCCACCTGTATGGCGGCAACATCGGCCGCATCCAGCGCCACGTGTTCGTGCCCGCCACGGGCGAGGTGAAGGACTTCGTCTCGGGCTACTCGAACGCGCTGTCGCCCAACCTCTGGGCAAAGGCGGCCGCATGAGCGAAGCCTGCGAACTCATCAGCACACGCGAAGGCGGGGTGCTGCACCTGCAGTTGAATCGGCCGGACAAGGGAAATGCGCTTTCTGCATCCCTGGTGCAGGCGCTCACCAAAGCCGTGGAGGCCGCAGCCGGCGATGACAAGCTGCGCCTTCTGGTCCTCTCGGGCGCCGGCAAGCATTTCTGCACGGGCTTCGATCTTTCCGACCTCGACAGCGAAACCGACGACAGCCTGCTGGCGCGCTTCACCCGCGTGGAACTGCTGCTGCAGGCCGTCAACGCCGCGCCCTTCCCCACGCTGGCATTGGCGCGCGGCCGCACCATGGGCGCGGGCGCCGACCTGTTCGCCGCCTGCACCGAACGCTGGATCGTGGACGACGCGAGCTTCGCCTTTCCCGGCGCGGGCTTCGGCCTGGTGCTGGGCACCACGCGCCTGGCCACGCTGGTGGGTGCTACGCGCGCCGCGCAGTGGATCCAGGGCGGCACGACCATCGATGCAGGCAGCGCCTGCACCAGCGGCCTGGCCACGCGGCAGGTTGCCGCCGATGCGCTCGACGCCGAAAGCGCGGCGCTGCTGGCCCGCGTGAGCCGGCTGGAACTGCACACGCAGCGCGCCATCCACGCGGCCATCGATGCCGCCCGCCGTCCGAACGGCGACGCGGGCGATGCGCAAGACCTCGCGCGGCTGGTGCGCTCGGCCGCACGGCCCGGGCTGCGCGAGCGCGTGGCCGCCTACCGCGCCGCCCAGCGCAAGGCCTGATGCACGGCCACCACCTTTACCTCCGGACTTCTCCAAGGACGATCAAAGTGACTTCTGCTTCCTCCGCCACGCCCCTGAAGACCCTGCTCAACCCGCGTTCGGTGGCAGTCATCGGGGCCTCCGAAGACCAGACCAAGTTCGGCGGCCGGCTCTACAAGACCCTGCTGCAGCACAAGTACGCGGGCGAGGTGTACCCCATCAACCCCGGCCGCGACAGCCTGTTCGGCCTGAAGACCTTCCCCAGCATCAACGCCACACCCAAGGCACCGGACATGGTCATCATGGCCCTGCCCCGCGACAAGGTGAAAGGCGAGATCGCCGCCTGCGCGGCACGCGGCGCCAAGGCCGGGATCATCATCACGTCCAAGTTCTCCGACGCCGGCCCCGAAGGCCTGGCGCTGGAGCGCGAGGTGGTGGCGGCAGCGGCCGAGCACGGCATGCGCCTCATCGGGCCCAACTGCCTGGGCCTGATCAGCCCCACCAACAAGCTGGTGCTGTGCTCTTCGCCGGCGCTGAACGTGCCCAGCCTGATCGAGGCGCCCATCGGCTTCGTGAGCCAGAGCGGCGCTTTGATGGGCACGCTGTTCGACCGCTCGTACGGCATGGGCATCGGCTTTTCGCACTGCGTCTCGGTGGGCAACCAGGCCGACCTGGAGCTGTGCGATTTTGTCGAGTTCCTCATCGAGGACGAGCGCACGCAGGTCATCTGCAGCTATGTGGAGGGCATCAAGTCGCCGCAGCGCTTTGTCGAACTGGCACGCCGCGCGCGCGCCGCCGGCAAGCCCTGGCTCATGGTGAAGGCCGGCGCCACCGATGACGGCAGCCGCGCGGCCTACTCGCACACCGCCAGCCTGGCGGGCGACTTTGCGGCGCTCAAGGCCATCTGCGAGCGCGAGAACGTCGTGATGATGGACGACCCGCTGGACATGCTGAGCCTGGCGCGCGCCATGGTGCGCTACCCCGCGCGCAAGGTGCGCGACGTGGCGGTGGTCACCACCTCGGGCGGCGGCGGCGCCATCTCGGCCGACCAGCTCTCGCATGCCGGCATCGGCCTGGCGCGCTTCAACGAAGCCACGCGCACGGGCCTGGCCGAACACTATTCCGAAGGCCAGGCCAGCAACCCCATCGACGTGGGCGGCCGCAAGCACGAAGGCACCGACGAACTGGGCGTGGTCACGGCCGAACTGGCGCTGGCCGATCCGGCCACCGACCTCGGGTTGATGGTGCTCACCACCGCACCCGACGTGCCCGGCCTGACGCGCCAGCTGGCGGATGGCGGCGAGCGCCCCGCCGCCGCCGGCAAGCCCACGCTGTACGTGATGCTGCCCGGGCGTGTGGCAGCGCCGGCGCGCGAGATCCTGGTGGAGCGCGGCCTGCCCTACGTGGACACGCTGGCCGAAGCCATGGCCGTGCTGCGCGGCTGGAAGGCCTGGTCGACCTACCAGGAGCCCGATGCCCCGGTGCGCCCCGCCGGCAGCGCCGCCGCAGCAGCCGTGACTGCAGACGGCACGCTGGGCGAAGCGGCTTCCAAGGCGCTGCTGGCCAAGGCCGGCGTTCCCGTGAATGGCGAGCGCCTGGTGCGCAACGCCGGCGAAGCGGTGGACGCAGCCGGCGCGCTGGGTTTTCCGCTGGTGCTCAAGGTGGTGTCGCCCGACATCGCGCACAAGTCGGACGTGGGCGGCGTGGCACTGAACATTGCCGATGCCGACGACCTTCGTCGCCGCCTGGCCGCCATGCAGGCCAGCGTGGCCAAGGCCGCGCCCAGGGCGCGCATCGACGGCTACTCGCTGCAAAAGCAGGAAAGCGGCGAGCTGGAGCTGATCGTCGGCGCACGCCGCGACCCGCAATTCGGCGCGCAGGTGGTGGTGGGTGCCGGCGGCGTGCTGGTCGAGCTGCTCAAGGACGTGGCCGTGCTGCCCGCCCCCATCGATGCCGCCAGCGCACGCCGCGCGGTCGAGGGCCTGAAGGTGGCGCCGCTGCTGCGCGCCTACCGGGGCCGCGGTGCACTGGACGTGGATGCGGTGGTCGACGCCATCGTGCGCCTCGGCTGGCTGGCCCACGACCTGGAAGGCGGGGCCGCGGGCCGCGACTTCGAGATCGAAGTGAACCCGCTCAAGGTGCGCCTGCAGGGACAAGGCGCCGTGGCAGTCGATGCACGCGCGCGCATCGGCTGATCGAATTTTTCAGACAGACATTTTTTTGGAGACACCATGTCGCAAATCACCATCGAACAGCACGGCAAGGTCACGCTGTTCACCATCAACCGCCCGGCGCGCAAGAACGCCATCTGCAAGGACACCGCACTGGAGCTGCAGGCCGGCTTTGCCGAATTCGACGCGTCGGAGCAGCGCGTGGCCGTCATCACCGGCGCGGGCAACGACGCCTTTTCTTCCGGCGCCGACGTGAGCAACCTGCCCGAGCTGTGGCGCTGCATTCCGGGCTCGGGCTTCACCACCGACAAGCCCATCATCGCGGCCACGGCCGGCTGGGTGGTGGGCGGCGCCATGGTGCTGACCATGATGTGCGACCTGATCGTGGCGGCCGACAACACCAAGTTCTCGTACCCCGAAGCCAAGTTGGGCTTCACCGGCGGGATGATCGCCGGGCTGGCCGCGCGCATTCCGCACAAGGCGGCCATGGACCTGATGCTGCTGGGCCGCACCATGGCGGCGCAACGGGCCTACGACATCGGCCTGGTGAGCGACGTGGTGCCCACCGGCCAGCAACTCGAGACGGCGATGGCGCAGGCCCAGACCCTGGCCGAATCGGCGCCGCTGGTGCTCACCACCATCAAGCGCTTCGTCAACCAGCACGTGCTGCCCAAGAGCCCGGCCGAAGCCATGTCCGAGACGCTGCGCCAGCTCAACGTGGTGCGCGAAAGCGACGACATCAAGGAAGGCATGGCCGCCTTCCGCGAGAAGCGCGCGGCGCGCTATACGGGCCGCTGACCGCTTTTCCTCTTCGACGCAGCCGGCGCCGCACCGCAAGCCCAGGAGACACGACACCATGACCGACGAAGTAGTTCAACGTTCCCGCCTGCTGGCGCCGCTGGCCTTGCTGCTGCCGGCGCTGGCGCTGCCGCGCATCTCCTGGGGGGCCGACGACGCCTGGCCTTCGCGGCCCATTCGCATGGTGGTGCCCTTTCCGCCCGGCGGCTCGTCGGACCTGCTGGGCCGTCTGGTGGCGGACCGGCTGGGCCGCGCGCTCAATGCCACCTTCGTCGTGGACAACAAGGCCGGCGGCACCACGCAGATCGGCACCGACCTGGTGGCCAACGCGCCGGCGGACGGCTACACGCTCCTGCTGGGCGCCGCGTCGAGCTTTACCGTGCTGCCCAACCTGCGCAAGCTGGGCTACAGCCTCGACAGTTTCGAGGCCATCGGCGGCGTGGCCGACTATGTGGCGGTGATGGCGGTGCGCAAGTCGCTGCCGGTGACCACCGTGCGCGAGTTTGTCGACTATGCGAAGAAGAACCCGGGCAAGTTGTCCTTCGGCTCTGCGGGCGAAGCATCGGCCGGCCACGTGTACGGCGCCACGTTTGCGCGCGACACCGGCATCGAGGTGCTGCACGTGCCCTTCCGCGGCTCGGCCGATGCGGCCAATGCGCTGCTGGCCGGCGAGGTCGACTTCGTCATCGACGGCGCCATCACGCCCATGGTCAAGGCCGAGCGCGTGCGCCCGCTGGCCACCTTCTACCGTGCGCGGCACCCCGAGCTGCCGCAAGTGCCGACGCTGGCCGAAGCGGGCTTCACCATCGATACGTCGAAGGGGTCGGGCTGGGGCGTGCTGGCGCCCAAGGGCACGCCCAAGCCGGTGGTGGCCAGGCTTTCCCAGGCGCTGCAGGGCGTGCTGGCGCAAAAGGAGGTGCAGGACGCGCTGGTGCGCGCCAACTCCATTGCCGCATGGCAGCCGCCCGAGGCCTTCCGCACCGCGCTGGCGGCGGACGAGAGGATGTATGCGCAGTTGCTGCCCGCCATTGGCGTGAACAAGAACTGAACCTCTCTTCTTCCCTCTTTTTCCTATTCCTTCAAGGAGTTCATCGTGAACCCCAGTCGCCGCAGCTTCTGCGCATCTTCCGCCGCAGCCATGGCGCTGCCCTTTCTTGCCGGCACGTCGTGGGCACAACAGGGCAGCAAGTGGCCGAACAAGGCGATTCACTTCATCAGCCCGTATCCGCCGGGCGGCCTGTCGGACCAGATTGCGCGCTTCATTGCCGATGGCGTGTCCAAGGAACTGGGCCAGCCGGTGGTCGTGGACAACAAGCCCGGCGCCGGCGCTGCGCTGGGCACCGAATTCGCGGCACGCGCCACGCCCGACGGCTACACCTTCCTGGTCGCCCCCACCGCGGCGGTGGCCGTCGCGCCCTGGATCCGCAAGGTGAAGTTCAGCGCCGACGACTTCATTCCCGTGGCCAAGCTGGCTTCGAGCTACGGCCTGATCACCACCTTCAAGGACGCGCCCTGGGCCGACTACGGCGAATTCGTGAAAGCTGCCAAGGCGGCGCCGGGCAAGTACACCTTTGCGTCCAACGGCGTGGGGTCCATCGTGCACCTGACCGGCGTGCTGCTGCACAAGCAGGCGGGCATCGACGTGGTGCACGTGCCCTACAAGGGCTCGATGGAGTCGATGACCGACCTGATCGGCGGGCGCGTGGACGTGATGTACGACCCGGTGACGATGCCGCGCGTAAAGGAAGGCTCGCTCAAGGGGCTGGCGGCGACCACGCCTGCGCGGAACCCGGAACTGCCGAACGTGCCGACGTTGAAGGAGCTGGGCTATGACATCGACACGCGCAGCTGGTTCGGGATGTTCGCGCCGAAGGGAACGCCGGCCGAGATCGTGGCGCGGATGAGCGAGGCGGCGCAGAAGACGATGAATGCGCCCACGGCGAAGCAGCAGTTGCTGCTGTCGGCGCTGTACCCGGACTTCGAGAACTACGAGGCGTTCGGGCGGCGGGTGCGGGAGGACAACGTGTTCTTCAAGGAGTTGGTTCGCAAGGAGAACATTCAGCTCGACAGCTGAGGCTGCCTCCCCCAAAAGCTCAGGGCCGAGCCTGCCGCGCTCATTGCGGCGGGCTCGTTGCGTTTTGGAGTATGGGTGGTAGGCCGTGCTGGGCTTGAACCAGCGACCAACGGATTATGAGTCCGCTGCTCTAACCAACTGAGCTAACGGCCCACGTGGGGCGCCATTCTACTTTCGGTAGCTCAGGGCGTTGCTCACCAGCCTGGAGGTGATGTCCACGATCTGGATCATCCGCTCGTAAGGCATGCGCGTCGGGCCGATGACGCCCAGGGTGCCGACCACCTGGCCGTCCACCTCGTAATTCGCGCTCACCACCGACAGCTCTTCGTACGGCACGACCTGGCTCTCGCCGCCGATGAAGATCCGCACGCCCTCGCCCTTGCTCGACACGTCCAGCAGGCGCATCAGCTGCGCCTTCTGCTCGAACAGCTCGAACGCGCGCCGCAGGTGCGTCATGTCGCTGGAAAAATCGCTCACCGACAACAGGTTGCGCTCGCCGGCAATCACGACCTCTTCCTCGGCCTGGCTCATGGCCTCGGCGCCCACCTGCACTGCCGTCTTCATCAGCGTGGCAATCTCGCCGCGCAGCGTGTCGATTTCCGATTGCAGCCGGTCGCGCACCTGCTCGAGCGACAGGCCCGAGAAATTGGCGTTGATGTAGTTGGACGCCTCCACCAGTTCCGACTGGCTGAAGTCCACTTCCGGAAAGATCACCCGGTTCTGCACGTCGCCGTCGGGCGAGACGATGATCACCAGCAGGCGCTTTTCCGACAGCCGCAGGAATTCGATGTGCCGGAAAGTGGAGGCCCGCCGCGGCGCCATCACCACGCCCACGAACTGCGACAGGTTCGACAGCATGGCGGCCGCATTGGCAATCACCTTGTGCGGCTGGTCGGCGGCCAGGGTGGGTGCCGTGATCTCGTCACGATTCGCGGTCAGCATGGTGTCCACGAACAGGCGGTAGCCGCGCGCCGTGGGAATGCGGCCGGCGGAGGTATGGGGGCTGGCGATGAGGCCATGCTCCTCCAGGTCGGCCATCACGTTGCGGATGGTGGCGGGCGACAGCTCCAGCCCGGCCACGCGCGACAAGGTGCGCGAACCCACGGGCTGGCCTTCGGCGATGTATCGCTCTACCAGAGTCTTCAGCAAGAGACGTGCGCGATCGTCGAGCATTCGATGATTTTAGTGTTGTAATTTGTACATGACCCTTCGCTTCCGGCACGTTGCGCTCATTGGCAAATACCAGCAGAACGCTGCGCGTGCTCAAACGGGCGGACTTGGGGCCACGCCGGACAGCATGCTGGACGGCATCGGCCAGTTCCTGAAGGCCCAGGGCTGCGAGGTGTCCGCCCTGAAAGGCGACGAAAGCGTTCCGCCCGGGCACTATGCCGAGCTCAGCCTGGACGACATCGGCCAGCGCTGCGACCTGGGCTTGGTGGTGGGCGGCGACGGCACCATGCTGGGCATCGGGCGCCAGCTGGCGGCCTACGGGGTGCCGCTCATCGGCATCAACCGCGGACGCCTGGGCTTCATCACCGACATTGCGCTGGACCACTACCAGTCCACCCTCGTGCCCATGCTGCAGGGCGAATACGAGGAAGAGCGGCGCACCCTGATGCTCGGCCAGGTCATTCGCGACGACCAGAAGGTGTTCGAGGCGCTGGCCATGAACGACGTCGTGGTCAACCGCGGCGCCACCTCGGGCATGGTGGAGCTGCGGGTTTCGGTGGGCCGGCATTTCGTGGCCAACCAGCGCGCCGACGGCCTGATCATCGCCACGGCCACCGGCTCCACCGCCTATGCCCTGTCGGCCGGCGGGCCCTTGCTGCATCCGGCCGTCTCGGGATGGGTGCTGGTGCCCATTGCGCCGCACACGCTGTCCAACCGGCCGATCGTGCTGCCCGACGACGAAGAGGTTTCCATCGAACTGGTGGCGGGGCGCGATGCCAGCGCCAATTTCGACATGCAATCACTGGCCACGCTGGCCCACGGCGACCGCATCGTGGTGCGGCGCTCGCACATGAACGTACGCTTCCTGCACCCCAAGGGCTGGAGCTATTTCGACACGCTGCGCAAGAAACTGCACTGGAACGAGGGGGGCTCCTGACTTGGCTCTGCGAAGGATCACGCTGCGCGATTTCGTGATCGTGCGCTCGCTGGACATCGACCTGTCCGCTGGCTTTACCGTCCTCACCGGCGAAACCGGCGCCGGAAAATCCATCCTGATCGACGCGCTGCAGCTCGCGCTGGGCAGCCGCGCCGACCCGGGCTCCATCCGTGAGGGCGCCCAGCGCCTGGACGTGAGCGCCGAATTCGACTCTGCCTCCTCGCTCGAGGCCTGGCTGGACGAAGGCGGCTTCGAGACCTCTGCGAGCGAACTGCTGCTGCGCCGCACGGTCGACCTGCAAGGCCGCAGCCGCGGCTGGATCAACGGCAGCCCGGCCACCGCCGCACAACTGCGCGAGCTGGGCGAGCGCCTGCTCGACATCCACGGACAGCACGCCTGGCAAAGCCTGACGCGGCCCGATTCGGTGCGCGGGCTGCTCGACGCCTATGCCGGCGTCAAGGACGGCGCGCTGGACGCCCCCTGGCAGGCATGGCGCCAGGCCGGCGCGGCGCTGGAGGCGGCACGCAGCGCGCAGGACTCACTGCAGCGCGAACGCGAGCGCCTGCAGTGGCAGATCGGCCAGGTCGCCAAGCTCGCCCCCGGCACGGACGAGTGGGAAGAGCTGTCCACCAGCCATTCGCGCATTTCCAACGCCCAGGCCCTGATCGATGCCGCCGAAGGCGCGCGCCAGGCCATCGAGGACGACGAGCAAGGCGCCCTCTCGGCCCTGAACCGCGCCGTGGCGCTGCTGCAGGGCTGCGAGCACATCGAGCCCGAATTCAAGGCGCTGGGCGAGGTGCTGGCCTCCAGCGTGGCCCAGGCTGCCGACGCGGCGCACAGCCTGCACGGCTACCTGCGCCATGCCGACACCGACCCGCAGCGCCTGGCCGAACTGGACGAGCGCATGAGCCTGTGGATGTCGCTGGCGCGCCGCTACCGCCGACCGCCCGAAGAGCTGCCCGCCCTGTTCGCGGGCTGGCAGGACGAACTCAAGGCGCTCGACGCCGCCAGCGACCTCGACGCGCTGGAGCGCGCCGAGCACACGGCGCAGCAGGCCTACATGAAGGAAGCGCGTGCCCTGGGCAAGTCACGCCAGGCCGCGGCACCCAAGCTGGCCAAGGCCATCACCGAGGCGATGCAGGGCCTGGGCATGCAGGGCGGCCGCTTCGAGGTGTCGCTGTCCGCGTTGGCCCAGCCCAGCCGCTACGGCCTGGAAGACATCGGTTTCCTGGTGGCGGGCCATGCCGGCAGCACGCCGCGCGCCATCGGCAAGGTGGCATCGGGCGGCGAGCTCTCGCGCATTGCGCTGGCCATCGCCGTCACCACCAGCCGCCTGGGCGAGGCGCAGACGCTGATCTTCGACGAGGTCGACTCCGGCGTGGGCGGCGCGGTGGCCGAAACGGTGGGCCGCCTGATGCAGCAGCTCGGCCGCGACCGCCAGGTGCTGGCCGTCACCCACCTGCCGCAAGTGGCGGCCTGCGCCGATCACCACCTGCTGGTGTCCAAGCGCCAGGCCGGCACCGACG
>JAFECZ010000119.1 GCA_018241905.1 Pseudomonadota bacterium | reverse complement strand
TCTCGCACTCGCGCTACCTGGGCAGCCAGGCCGACATCCTGGGCTTCGACTACCTGAGCACTGTGGGCGCAGGTCTTGAATTGGACACCAGCGCCTACAGTCCGCTGTACGTCTCTCGCGTTCGGACGGTATTGCGCTACATGTTCGGCCACAACATTTCAGGCGTGTCGCTGGGCTTGGCGGCCAGTTTCTAGGGGCGTCGGCGTAGCGAAGGACGCCCCCTCGCTTCTCCGATATCAGGTGTGGACTGGCGCCAGCCGGTATCCCCTGGAATGCGACCGTCCATTTCAGAAAAAGAGGAACAGCAACACGCCGATGGAGACAGAGGCGGCAATCAATAAGTGGGGCGTCCGATGCTCACGGGGCCACGAATTCTCGATCCTCGTCTGCAACTGCCTTGACGATGCAAGGAGCGCATCAAATTGAGAGTTCGGGTCCTCGTCGAGTTTCTGCATGGCCTTGTCGGTGATGTCCTGCGGTTTCGGCTCACGAATGACGGCGGGGCCCCGGCGCCGCATCTCAAATGGGAAAAGTTCACTGTTTCGAAAGGTAACAGAAACTGCGGAAATTGATCTCCTCAAAATTGGGGAGACGGGTGGGATGGGCCTCACCTGAGACGCGGTCCCCACCCTGGTGCTCCCCCTGGCGCGGCGCGGTTGCGCGCTGCATGCCGCCGGTGGTCGTGTGCGACACGGCGCGGCTGGCGCTGTCTATGCGTTCAGTGCTGCCGCGCGGCGTGCGGCCCGTCGGGTGCGCCGTTGATCCAGTGACTTCGCTGCGCGTGGCGGTGGGCGGCGCTTCGCCCCATCAGGGGGCGGGGAACCTGGCCCCAGTTCGCCAGCATCAACGCCCCCGCTTGGTTGCTCTTCGCGAGTCGCCAAACGGTTGGCTCGATCGTGAAATTGTTCCGGTTCAAGTAGCGCTGCGCGGAGGGGAGGAGGCAGCTTCGTTGTACGGCGCCGGCAATGCGCTCATCATGAAGACAGCCGACAGCTCCTTTTCTCCAAGGTCGACCACCGACCTCCTGCCCCGATTGGCAACGACCGGGGCTTTTTCGTTGAATCGGCCAATGAATCAAACGTCATGAAGTTGCGAGGAGGTCTCGGGGCGCGTCTTGAGCGACTTGCGCCTGAGCGGGAGCAATCCGCCGCGTCAGACCCTTCGCCGCCCTGTCGCTCAAAGCGCTTCAGCTTCGAGCGGGTTGGCACGTCGATACGAGCGATGTAGGGCGTGAGCACGCAGGACAGCTGTGGCGCACCACAGGAGCACCACGTTTGCGCAAAGGCCCAGGCATACGACCAGTGCCGCGCGCTCCGCAAAGCCCGCACTGAGATCGAGCAGCAGCAGCGCGAAGGTCCATGGAAGTGCGCACAGGATGGCCAGGGTCAGCAGAACACTGTCGTCCGAAGGATTCAGCGTCGCCACGGCAAGCGGCACGACGAGAACAGTGCCGGTGGCCGGAAGCCACCAGGCATGGCGATACCAGAAGGAAGGCCTGTCGGGGTTCATGCAAATGATTGTGCGGCTCATCGTCCGCGGCAGCCTGTGGATTTCGGCACGGAGAGCGAGGAGTTCACTGTCGCGTTGCGCGGCGCTGACAGGCCGAAGAAGCCAAACCAGGGTCCACCGTGCGCCGCAGCCGAAGTCGGCACAGAGCGCGCCGCCGCATGTCGCGACGCTTGTCACGCTCGCCATTGCCTGCACCCTTGCATCCTTGCGCGTTGACTCTGGCTGGCCATGCCGCTACGCAGTCGAAGCGATGCCGTCCGCTTCCAAAAATCTTTCGCTTTCTATCAATGCAGGGGTGCAACGATCACCTGACGGCGATGGTCGTTTGAACAAGGGAGCGCAACTGTCCAAGTTGCAGGCTCCATGCCAGGCTGTCGGCTCCAAATTTGGCCGTTGACTCCTTTCACCGAGGGACTATTGTTCTTCAGCGACTCCCCTGGGAAGGAGGCCATCATGTCCGCGGCCAACCTCAATCTCCTGAACGCTGGCTTGGCTTTCGTCGGCGTTGGATTTGCCGGCATTGGACTCTGGTGGGGGCGGCGCACCTGGCGCCGCAATGGCCAGACGATCGAGCTGGTCTGCGGCCTCGTCGCGGTGAAGGACGCTGATGGCGAGACCCAGTCGGTCTTCCAGATCGTGGTCCAGAACAAGGGGCGCGACACGGCGAGTATCAAGAGCTATGGCTTTGTCGTGGACGGCAAAAGCCACGCCTACCACGATCCATTTTTCACCGCTCCGATCTCCGTGGGGCCGGGCAAGGAGCATCGGCTCTTCATTCCTGTTGCGCGCTGCCTGGAAGGACAACCCTTTGTGGAGCTGGGCTCCGGGCAGAAGATCCGGGGCCATGCGTTGGCGTTGCTGCAGTCCTTCCACTTTCCGCTCGGCAGGCCGCAGGGCGTGCAGCCCATCAAGACCCGGGATCCCGCCCTGGTCCAGATGGTGGAAAAGGGATCTGAACTTCAAAAGGTCGGCAAGAACCGAGAGGCGATTCGGCTGTTCGAGGGTGCAATTGCGATTGCAGATGATGCGATCGAGACAGCGCAGATCCTCAATCTCGCGGCGGACAGTCACTTTCGGCTGGGCGAATACGCGCAGGCACAAACTAAGGGTCTTGCCGCTCTGGAGAAGGCGCATGACTGCGGGGCTAAGCAAGAGGCAGGCTTGACCCACTGCCTCCTGGGCGAGACCGCACTCAAGCTGGGCGAATGGGGCGCTGCGGCCGCGCACTTCGACGAGGGCTCTGAGAGCTTCTCGCAAGCCGGAAATGAAGAAGCGGCCCGCAGAGCGCTCGCTCGCCTCTCCGCGATCTTGGGCCAGCGCACCGATGCGGAAAGCGCCGATTTCTATCGGCATCTTGCCGCAGAGCTTCGCGCGACCGGGTCGCGTCTGGACGCTCCCGATCCAGTACCGCCGCCTGTCCAGTGACCGCTACGCCCCTGCGACGGCGGCGCCTGCACTCTTGAAGAATTGCGGGATGCGGCTCGCGCATTCCCGTGTGATCGCTGCCTGTCTTTTGGCATCGAGCTGACCGCCCCCAGGGTCGGCTAGCCAATGCCCAAGCCCAAACGCCCTTGAAGCCTGGACAGAAGGCCGGATCGAAGGCTTGCCTAAAGCCGGCCGGTGTCATCGAACGCCTTCTAGGGGGCAATCCTGCTGGTTCAATCTGCAGCACATTGCTCCGCGCCGGTACACCTGCGTGGCGCAGCGCCGATGAAGCCCGCCCTGCTCGATCGATACAAATCCTTTGCCCGACAAGCACTTGCGCCTTCACACAAGCGGCTGGCACGCGCTGGCCCGCCGATTGCGAAGTGTTCCATGCGATTCCTTCCTCAACTTCAACGGAGATGAATTCATGGACATGGCTGAAATGCGCAACCTCGGCATTGCGAACCCCTTCAAGAAGCAGTACGGCAACTACATCGGAGGGCAATGGGTCGCGCCGATCGACGGGCAGTACTTCGACAACCTGACGCCGGTCACTGGCAACGCCTTCACCAGCATTCCCCGCTCCAACGCCAAGGACATCGAAGCGGCGCTGGATGCCGCGCACAAGGCCAAGGCCGCCTGGGGTCGCACCTCGCCCACTGAGCGCGCGAACATCCTGCTGAAGATCGCCGATCGCATGGAGCAGAACCTGCAGACGCTGGCGGTGGCCGAGACGCTGGACAACGGCAAGCCCCTGCGCGAGACAATGGCCGCCGACATGCCCCTGGCCATTGACCACTTCCGCTACTTCGCATCCTGCGTGCGAGCCCAGGAAGGCGGTATCAGCGAGATCGACCACGAGACCTACGCCTATCACTTCCATGAGCCGCTGGGCGTGGTCGGCCAGATCATCCCGTGGAACTTCCCGATCCTGATGACGGTGTGGAAGCTGGCACCGGCACTGGCCGCGGGCAACTGCGTGGTGCTCAAGCCGGCGGAGCAGACGCCCGCATCGATTCTCGTGCTGATGGAGATCATCGGTGACCTGCTGCCGCCAGGAGTGGTCAACGTCGTCAACGGCTTCGGCCTGGAAGCGGGCAAGCCGCTCGCCTCGAGCCCGCGCATCGCCAAGATCGCCTTCACCGGCGAGACGACCACGGGCCGGCTGATCTCCCAGTACGCTAGCCAGAACCTTATTCCAGTGACGCTGGAACTGGGCGGCAAGTCGCCCAACATCTTTTTCGAGGACGTGCTGTCGGCCGATGACGCCTTCTTCGACAAGGCGCTGGAAGGCTTCACCATGTTCGCGCTGAATCAGGGCGAGGTCTGCACCTGCCCGAGCCGCGCGTTGATCCAGGAATCGATCTATGAGCGCTTCATGGAGCGCGCGGTCAAGCGCGTGGAAGCCATCACGCAAGGCCATCCGCTGGACACCGCCACGATGCTGGGCGCACAAGCCTCGCAGGAGCAGATGGAGAAGATCCTCTCGTACATCGACCTGGGCAAGCAAGAAGGCGCGCAGTGCCTGACCGGCGGGGCGCGCAACGTGAAGAGCGGCGACCTGGCTGGCGGTTACTACATCAAGCCGACCGTGTTCAAGGGCCACAACAAGATGCGCATCTTCCAGGAGGAGATCTTCGGCCCGGTGGTGTCGGTGACGACCTTCAAGACCGAGGAGGAAGCGCTGGAGATCGCCAACGACACGCTCTACGGGCTGGGCGCGGGTGTCTGGAGCCGCGATGGCGCGCGCGCCTTCCGCATGGGCCGGGGCATCCAGGCGGGCCGCGTCTGGACCAACTGCTACCACCAGTACCCCGCCCACGCGGCCTTCGGTGGCTACAAGCAGTCGGGGATCGGGCGCGAGAACCACAAGATGATGCTCGACCACTATCAGCAGACCAAGAACCTGCTGGTGAGCTACAGCCCCAATAAGCTGGGCTTTTTCTGAACGGTGCGCACATGAGCGATGCACCCGTCGGTACCTCACCCGCGCCGGTGGTCGCTCGCGTGTCCGTGACGCCGGCCGCGCAAGCGCTTATCGAGCGCCTGCGCGCGGTGCACGGGCCGCTGATGTTCCACCAGTCCGGCGGCTGCTGCGACGGCAGTGCGCCGATGTGCTTCGCGCTGGGGGAGTTCATCACGGGCGATGCCGACGTATGCCTGGGTGTGATCGCCGGCACACCCTTCTACATGAGTCGTTCGCAGTTCGAGTACTGGGAACACACGCACCTGGTTATCGATGCCGTGCCCGGCAACGGCGGCATGTTCTCGCTGGAGCGGCCCACCGGGATGCGCTTCCTGACACGCTCGCGTCTGTACGAGGACGCGGAGTGGCAAGCGCTGCAGGCGCAGGGTCGGCTACCGTAGCAGGCTTCCGTGCCGGCGGCTCGGCCAAGTCTGGCCGAGCCGCGGCCAAGCGCCGTCGTCAAGGCACCTGCCAACTCACGTTGGCGCTTTCGAACAGGCTGCGTAGCCGCCCGTTGCCTTGCAGTGCGTTGATGCCGGCCTGCAGGGCCTGTGCCAGGTCCGTTGCGTCCTTCTTGACCGCCATCCCCACCGCCCAGCCATCGCGCCGGACGCGCGCGGACGGCAGCGGTGCGATGGCAAAGCGCTCATCGCCGCGCAGCACCGATTCCATTTCCGAGGCGAGCCCCGCGGCCGCGGCGAACTCGCCGCGCTGCAGGGCACGTGCCGCGTCTGTCCCGTCCTTCCATTGCGTGGTGAGCTGGTTGCGATAGGCGCCGCCGTCGGCCCCGATCATCAGCCAGCCGGCCAGGGTCTGGCCCGGCACGGCCACTTTGGCGTCACCGAGCGCCAAGAGCGTCTCGAGCCGCGGCAGCCGCTCCAGCCGCCGCGCCAGCACGACGTGCTCGCGGTAGTACGGCGCGAAGATGTGCGCCTGCGGCGTCTCGTCGATGAGCGGCTTGTCCACCGGCACGTGCATCAGAACGTCCGCCGGCCCGAAGCCCAGATAGTGGCCGCGCCAGACCATGTTGCGCAGGTCGTCGCCCATGTTCTCGTCGGCGTTGAAGGGCAACATCGACAGGTGCACGCCCAGTGCCTCGGACAGCGCCTGGGCGAGCTGCACGTCGATGCCCCGGCCGTCGGCGTGAAACGGCGGCATGTCCTTGTAGAGGGCCACCGTGAGCGTGCCGCGCTCGCGGATGCGATCCAAGGCGCCCGCGCGCGCCGCGAACGCGGGCGCGCCAAGGCCTGCTGCACCCATCCATTGCAGGACGGTGCGCCGTGAAAGATGTGAAGCGCGCATTCCTGTCTCCTACATCGGCTTGTCGCGGCGGGTCTCCAAGTAGGCCTTGATCGACCAGATCGCCTCCTGGTTCATCACGCCCTCGAACGGCGGCATGTACACCGCGCCGTTGCGCGTGCGGCCGTGGCGCACTGTCGTGAGGAAGTACTCGTCGATCTCTTTCACGCATGCGGCCCGCTTGGGCGCATCTTTTTGTGTTGCGCAGTCGTTGTCGATCTTGCGAAGGTCCGGTGCGATGCCCCCGGAGATGGCCTCGATGCCGTGGCAGCGCGCGCAGTTCTGGTTGTAGGCGGACGTGCCGATCTTGACGGCCGCGGCATTGCCGCGAAACGGGTTCTCGGGGCGCCAGTCCCTGCCCAGCTCGGGCAAGCCCGAGGTGTCCACGGCCTGCGGGGTCACATCGCCGTGCGCCCAGGCCAGGCCGGCGCAGGCCACGGCCAGTGCGGCGGCGGCCAGTTTCAAGCCCTTGCGGGCGCCTCGGTGCAGGTTGCTGCCTGTCAGTTGCGTGGCGTGCATCGCTTCGTCTCCGTTTCACGTTCAGTTGATGACGCGAGCGAATGCGCAAGCGCTGTGCCACGGCAAGGTTGTTGCAGGCGGGAACACAAATTGCGTGAATTGCCCCGCGTGTGGCATCCTTTGAAGCTGCCAGCCCGGCTGTCGCACAGGAAGGCTGTCCCGTTGCTCCAAAACGGAACACAGCCCGGTCACGAGATCGAGAGCTTTGGATAGATTGAAGACCTGCTCCTTAGAGGCAGTGGAGACAAACCATGGTTGCAACCCCGCGAGCGCTGGCCACGACTGCCAGGACCTGGACCGCCCCCGAGGCTGTGCCGTTCCCGCAGCAAAAGGAACGGACCGAACTCATCGAGCAGTGGCATCAACGCTGCTCGGCGCTGGGGCTCACACGGGTCGAACGGCCCGACTTCGAGCCCCTGATGCGAAGCGACCTTGCCGTGGCGCGCGAGCGCAATCAGCGCCTGTTCACCCATGCGGCGCCGGTCATGGAGATGCTGTTCGAGCAGATCGTCGACACCGAAAGCATGATCGTGCTGGCCGATGTCTCGGGCACCATCCTGCACTCGGTGGGCGACGACCGGTTCCTGCAGCGCGCGGACAAGGTCGCACTTTCACCGGGGGTGAATTGGGCCGAGCACTCCAAGGGCACCAATGCGATCGGCACCGCCCTGTTCGAGGAAGCGCCGACTGTCGTGCACGGCGGCGAGCACTTCATCCACGCCAACAACTTCCTGACTTGCTCGGCCGCACCCATCTTCGATCCGCGCGGCAACATGCTTGGCGTGCTGGACGTCACGGGCGACCAGCGCTCCTACCACCGCCACACCATGGGCCTGGTGCGCATGTCGGCGCGCATGATCGAGAACCAGTGGTTGTCTGACGATTACGGCAACCGGCTGCGGCTGCACTTCCACACCCGGGTGGAATTCATCGGCACGCTGCTCGAGGGCATCATCGTCGTGGGCGTTGACGGCAAGATTCTGGGGGCCAACCGCAGCGCGCTCGATCAACTCGACATGAGCAGTGCGGCGCTGCGCATGCACAGCCTGACCAGCCTGTTCGGCACGACGGCGCCAGCCATCTTCGATCACTTCCGCGCGCCGCTGGCCACGCCGATGACGTTGAGCCTGGTCAACGGTCGCCAATTCCACGTCAGTGCCCGATTCAGCGGGCCCCAGCGCACGACGCCGGGCCAGGTGTTCGTGGTCGACGAGGGCGAGCGGGCATCGACCGCGGCCGACTCACGCAAGCCCGCGGGCATGCTGGCCGGCGCCACGGCTCACTCGGCCGAAGGCACGCTCTTCTCGGGCCTGCACTATCTGAACACCGGAGACCCGCAGATCGGCGCATTGATCCAGAAGGTGCAGCGCGTCATCAACCGCGACATTCCCTTGCTCGTGCTGGGCGAGACAGGTACGGGCAAGGAACTGCTCGCGCGCGCCGTGCACCAGGACTCCGACCGCGCCCGGCAGCCGTTCGTGGCGGTCAACTGCGCCTCGATTCCCGAGTCACTGATCGAGGCGGAGCTGTTCGGCTACGAGGATGGTGCCTTCACCGGCGCGCGGCGCAAGGGCGCGGTCGGTCGCATCGTGCAGGCCAACGGCGGCACGCTCTTCCTGGACGAGATCGGCGACATGCCGCTGGCCCTGCAGGCGCGGCTGCTGCGCGTGCTGCAGGAGCGCCAGGTGACGCCGTTGGGCAGCCTGAAGTCCATTCCGGTGGACATCGCGGTCATCGGCGCGACCCACCGCAAGCTACGCGACATGATCGAGGCCGGGTCCTTCCGCGAAGACCTGTACTACCGCCTGAACGGCCTGGTGGTAAAGCTGCCCGCGCTGCGCGAGCGCTGCGATCTGGAGGTGGTGGCGCGCCGCATCCTGCTGACCGACTGCCCGCATGGCACGCCGGAGATCAGCGAAGCGGTGATGGCGCTGTTCAAGGCCTACAGCTGGCCCGGCAACGTGCGCCAGCTCGCCAACGTGCTGCGCACCGCCGCCGTCATGGCCGCGGGCGAGGGCCAGATCGAGGAGCACCACCTGTCGGACGACTTCCTAGAGGATGTGCACAGCGGACGCGCTTCGCCGCCGCCGCAGCTGAGCGTGCCGATCCGTCCTGCCACGGCAAGCGCCGCAGCGGCGGCTGCGACCGCGAGCGGGACAGCGCTCACGACGCCCGTGGCGGATGCCATGGCGCGTGTGCCACTGGCCGAACCCGTGGCCGCTGGCTCGGCTCAGGCCCCCGCGGATCCGATGCAGGGAAGTCCCGAGTCCGCGCTGCCGCGCACGCTTGGCGAAGCGGAAGTCGAGTTGATCCGCAGCACGCTCGCCGCGGCCAACGGGAACATCTCGGTGGCCTCCAAGCGCCTGGGCATCAGCCGCAACACCATCTATCGCAAGCTGCGCTGGGGCAAGTGACTTCCGTGAAGTGACGCCTGGGGTGTAAGCGTTCCCGGGCGTCACACCGTCCTCAGGGTCTACCCTGTGCCGCCGTCGAACGGCGCTGTACCAGCCTGGAGCACTCGCCCCCAACCGCCCTTGACGCGAGGCATCGGGCAGCGCGTGCATCGCCTCAAAAGGCCCGTGAATCAGGGCAACCCCCAGTCTTGTGGACCACGCCGCCACGCGGCGCGACGGGCATGCGAATTGCGCAGGTGTCCAGGCCCGACCGGCAATTTCGCCCGGGCCTGTTCCGTCATCCAAGGAGACACCATGCAATGGACCACCCCCGCGTTTGAAGACCTGCGCTTTGGCTTCGAGATCACGATGTACATCGCGCACCGCTGAAAACCCGAGTCCCCGGTGGCTGCGCGCCGACGCGCGGCCACCGGCCCCCTCCTCGCCTTCCTCCCTCTTATGAAAATACTCGTGCTCGGCTCCGGTGCCGGTGGCGGCTTTCCGCAATGGAACTGCAATTGTCGGCAATGCGCCGGCCAGCGCGCCGGCGAGGTCCCAGCACGTGCACGTACCCAGAGTTCGGTGGCCGTCTCGGCCGACGGTAGCGCCTGGGTGCTGCTCAACGCGTCCCCCGACATCGGCCAGCAGCTGCGCGGCCAGGCCCAGCTGCATCCGCGCCATGGCCTGCGCGACACGCCCATCAAGGCGGTCATCCTGATGGACGCGCAGATCGACCACGTGACGGGGCTGCTGGGCCTGCGCGAAGGCCCGTGCATCGACATCTATGCGACGCCCTGCGTCTTCGAGGACCTGACGACCGTCTTTCCGGTCATCAGCGTGCTCGAACACTATTGCGGCACGCGCTGGCACATGCTGGGCGTGGCCGGCAGCGCCCGCAGCGCCACTTTCGCGGTCGAGGGCGTTGCGTCGCTGCGCTTCACCGCCGTGGCGATTCCTGGCAAGGCCCCGCCTTACTCGCCTCATCGCGGCGAGCAGACCACGGGCGACAACATCGCGCTGCTGATCGAAGACCTGGACGACGGCAGCCGCCTGTTCTATTCGCCAGGACTCGCGGCAGTGGGCGACAGTGAACTGCAGTGGATGGACGGCGCCGACTGCCTGCTCGTGGACGGCACCTTCTGGGCCGAGGATGAGATGCTGCAAGCGGGCCTGGGCCGCAAGACGGCCAGCGAAATGGGCCACCTGCCTCAGATGGGCGACGAGGCGCGCGTGGGCATGGTCGACGTGATGCTGGGCTCCAACGCCCGGCGCAAGGTGCTCATTCACATCAACAACAGCAACCCGATCCTGGACGAGACGAGCGCGCAGCGCCGCGTGCTCGAGGGCCACGGCATCGAGGTGGCCTATGACGGCATGGAGATCACGCTATGACGGAAACACTGGCAGCCCCCACGGGCATCCGCGAAGCGGCCCGCTGCGAGCTGCAGCGCTTGTGGGACTTCGACGAATTCGAAGCGCGCCTGCGCGCCTGCGAGGCGCGCTATCACATCCACCACGGCTTCAACCAACGGCTCAACAGCGGCGAGCTGGCGCCCTTCCAGGTCCGTGCCTGGGTGGCCAACCGCTTCTACTACCAGGTCAGCATCCCACGCAAGGACGCTGCGGTGATGTCCAACTGTGATGATCGCGAGGAGCGCCGCCGCTGGATCCTGCGCATGCTCGACCACGACGGGCGCGGCGATTTTGCCGGCGACGATGCCGGCGGAATCGAGGCCTGGGTGCATCTGGGCGAGGCGGTGGGCTTGTCGCGAGCCGACCTGTGGTCACACCGCCATGTGCTGCCAGGTGTGCGCTTCGCGGTGGATGCCTACGTCAATTTCGCGCGCCAGCGCCCCTGGGAAGAAGCGGCCATCTCCTCGCTGACCGAGATGTTCGCGCCGCGCATCCACGCCGATCGGCTCGCAGGATGGCCGCAGCTGTATCCATGGATCGACGTGCAGGGCCTGGCCTACTTTCGCAGCCGCATCCCGCTGGCCACGCGCGATGTCGAGCACGGCCTGGAGGTCGCGCGGCGCTGGTGCACCACCCGCGCGCGGCAGGAGCGCGCGATCAGCATCCTTCACTTCAAGCTCGATGTCCTGTGGTCGATGCTCGATGCCATCGAGCGGGGCTTTCCCGACGACATGCCGCGGGAGCTGCGCCCATGATCGCGCGCGACGAACGCCCCCGCATGTCGAGCCTGTACCGCATGCAGTTCGAACCGAGCCAGGACCACTGGGTCCTGCTCTACCCCGAAGGCATGGTTCGCCTGAACGTGTCGGCTGCCGAGATCCTGCAGCGCTGCGATGGCAGGCGCACGGTGGACGAGATCGTGGCCGAGCTGGAGGCGACCTTTGCCCAACCGTCCCTGCACGAGGACGTGGTGGGGTTCCTGAGCCAGGCGCGCCAGCGCGGCTGGCTGCAATAGGCGTGGGCGCAGGCATGTCGGCGCAATCCCCCGGTGCAACGCGACCGCCCCTGTGGCTGCTGGCGGAGCTGACCTATCGCTGTCCGCTGCATTGCGTGTTCTGCTCCAACCCGGTCGACTACGCGCGCCACGGCGACGAGCTGAGCACGGCGGACTGGAGGCGGGTGCTGGCCGAAGCGCGCGCGGTGGGCGCCGTGCAGCTGGGTTTCTCGGGTGGCGAGCCGCTGCTGCGCGTCGACCTGGAGGAGCTCGTCGCGCATGCGCGCGCACTGGGCTTCTACACCAACCTCATCACTTCGGGCGTGGGCCTCACGCCAGATCGCGCCCGGGACCTCCGGGCCGCAGGACTGGACCACATCCAGCTGTCGTTCCAGGACTCCACGCGCGAGCTCAACGACTTCCTCAGCTCCACGAGGACCTTCGAGCTCAAGTCCAGGGTCGCACGCATCATCAAGGACGAGGGCTATCCCATGGTCCTGAACTGCGTGATGCACCGGTACAACCTGCAGCACGTGGGCCGCATCATCGAGATGGCCGAAGACATCGGGGCGGACTTCCTCGAGCTGGCCAACACGCAGTACTACGGCTGGGCCTGGCTCAACCGCGTCGCGCTGATGCCCACGGCCGGCGAGCTGCGCGAAGCCGAGGCCGTCGTCGACGCGCACCGCGCGCGGCTGGCCGGGCGCATGAAAATCATCTGGGTCTCGCCGGACTATGCCGACGCCAAGCCCAAGCCCTGCATGGCGGGCTGGGGATCGGTGT
>JAFECZ010000118.1 GCA_018241905.1 Pseudomonadota bacterium | reverse complement strand
GCGCCCCCTTGGGGGGCAGCGATACGCGTAGCGATGAGCGTGGGGGCTTCATTTCCAGCGCAACCGGTATTGGGTAAACAGCGTGGCCACCAGCACCGAGATGAGCGATGCCGCCACGATCACGTCGGCGATGTAGGTGGGCACGCCCACCGCGCGGCTCATGGTGTCCGCACCGACCAGCACGCCCGCCACGAACACGCTGGCCGCCAGCACGCCCAGCGGATGCAGCCCGGCCAGCATGGCGATCACGATGCCGCTGTAGCCGTAGCCGGGGGACATGTCGAGCGTCACGTAGCCGGTGCGCCCGGCCACCTCGATGGCGCCCGCCAGCCCGGCCAGCGCGCCGGAGATCAGCGCCACCAGCACGACAGTGCGCGTCACCGGCACGCCGGCAAATGCGGCGGCGCGCGCGTTGGCGCCCACCGAGCGGATGTCGAATCCCAGCACCGTGTGCTTGAACAGCAGCCAAACCAGCACCGACAGCACCACGCCCCAGATCAGCCCGGTGTGCACCCGCGTCTGCGCGATCAGCCGGCCCAGCTCCAGTCCGTCCTGCAGCGACACGCTCTGCGGCCAGCCCATGGCGGTCGGGTCCTTCATGGCGCCGTCGAGCAGCGCCGATACGCCCAGCAGCACGATGAAGTTGATGAGCAGCGTGGTGACCACCTCGTCCACGCCCAGGCGCGACTTTATCAGCGCCGGGCCCAGCAGCAGCAGGGCGCCGGCCAGCGCGGCAGCCAGCATCATCAGCGGAAAGAGCAGCCACGGCGGCGCATCGAAGCCGGTGCCGCCGTGCAGCCCGCCCACCGCCACGGCGGCGAGCGCCCCCGCGTACAACTGGCCTTCTGCGCCGATGTTGAAGAGGCGTGCCTTGAACGCCACCGTGGCCGACAGGCCGGTGAGGATCAGCGGAATGGCTCGCGTGAGCGTCTCGCTCCAGGCGAACACCGAGCCGAAGCCGCCTTGCAGCAGCAGCGCATAGGTGCGGCCCACGGGCGCGCCGGCCCACAGCACGAGCAGGGCGCTGACCAGCATCGTGAAGGCGACTGCGCCGAACGGCGCGAGCACGAGGGCGGCACGCGATGTGCCCTGGCGCCGCTCCAGCCTCATGGCGCGGACCTCTTCGCAGCGTTGGCGTGCGGCCGGCTGGTGCCCGCCATGGCCAGGCCGATGGCTTCGCGCGTCCAGGCGCCCGCGGGCCGAGGCTCGCCGATGTGGCCGCCGTGCATCACCGCGACGCGGTCGCCCAGGGCCAGCACTTCGTCCAGGTCGTCGGAGATGAGCAGCACGGCAGCGCCGGCGTCGCGCGCCGCAATGAGTTGCTGCTGCACGTAAGCCACCGCGCCGATGTCCAGGCCCCAGGTGGGCTGGTGCGCCACGATCAGCCGCGGTGCGGCCGGCGCGTCTTCGCGCGCCGGCTTGGGCGCGAGCAGCGATCGGCCCAGGATGAGTTTTTGCATGTTGCCGCCCGACAGCGATCGCGCCGGGGCATCGAGCCCGGCACCACGTACGTCGAAGGCCTGCTCCACGCGGCGGGCCTGCGCGCGGGCGGCGGCGCGCTTCACCCAGCGCAGGCCGGGCAGCAGCCGCCGCGAGAAGGCGTTGGTGCGCAGCCGCTCCGACACCACGTTTTCCCACACCGGCAGGTCGCCGATGACGCCCACCGCGTGCCGGTCTTCCGGAATGCGTGCCACGCCGCGTGCCACCAGGCGCTGCGGCGCGGCCGGCAGGGCGCGGCCCATGAACTGCACGGACCCTTTGGCGGCGCGCCGCACGCCGCTGAGCAGCTCCGCCAGCGCCACCTGTCCGTTGCCGGACACGCCGGCAATGGCCACGATCTCGCCCGCACGCAGAGCGAGCGATGCGTCGTGCAGATCGTCGCGCGCGGCGGACCTTGCGGGTTCGCCGGTGCTCACGCGCTCGAGCGAGCAGACGACATCGCCGACGCGCGCGGCCGGATGGCGCTGCGTGGCTTGCACGGCATGGCCCACCATCCACAGCGCGAGTTGCTCCTGGGTGGTTTCGGCAGTTCGAGCCTGCGCCACCAGCTTGCCGCCGCGCAAGACCGCCACGCGGTGCGAAACCCGCAGCACTTCGGGCAGCTTGTGGCTGATGAAGATGATCGACAGGCCCTGCACCACCATCTGGCCTAGCGTGGCGAACAGGGCTTCGCTCTCCTGCGGCGTGAGCACCGCCGTGGGCTCGTCCAGGATCAGGATGCGCGCGCCGCGGTACAGGGCCTTGAGGATCTCCACGCGCTGGCGCTCGCCCACCGAGAGGCTGCCGATCAAGGCATCTGGCGCCACGGCCAGGCCGAAGCGCCGGGCCACTTCCAGCAGGCGCTCGCGCGCCGCGTGCCGGCGAGACGCGGGCCGCCACAGCGGCTCGGTGCCCATCAGCACGTTGTCCAGCACGCTCAGGTTGTCGGCCAGCGTGAAGTGCTGGTGCACCATGCCGATGCCCGCGGCCAGCGCCGCCTTCGGCTGGCCGGGCGCGAGCGGCCGGCCGAACACCTCGATGCTGCCCGCATCGGCCGTGTAGTGGCCAAAGAGGATGGACATCAGGGTGGATTTGCCCGCGCCGTTTTCTCCAAGCAGCGCCAGCACCTCGCCGGCGTCGAGCGACAGGGAGATGTCGTCGTTGGCCAGCAGCGTGCCGAAGCGCTTGCTGATGCCGTTCAGTGCCAGCACCGTCACGGGCAGCCCCAAGCCGGCGTTGCCGCCAAGTGTCGCATCCGCACTATCGGCTGCTTTACTTGGCGCTCGACTTGGGCTGGGCGTCGTCCACCTTCACGGCGAACTTGCCGGCGCGGATGTCCGCTTCCTTGGCCTTGACCCTGGTCACCAGCTCGGCCGGCACCTTCTTCTCGAAGGTGCCCAGCGGCGCAAGCTCGGAGCCCTTGTGCTTCATCATCGAGTAGGGGCCGTAGTCCTCGGCGGTGAACTTGCCTTCCTTCACGAGCTTGATGGCGCGGTCTACCGAGGGCTCCATGTTCCAGAGGGCCGAGGCCACCACCGTGTCGGGGTACTGGGCCTGCGTGTCGATCACGTTGCCGATGGCCAGCTTGCCGCGCTCCTTGGCCGCGTCCGACACGCCGAAGCGCTCGGCATACATGACGTCGGCGCCCTTGTCGATCATGGCAAAGGCCGCCTCCTTGGCCTTGGGCGGATCGAACCAGCTGTTGATGAAGCTCACGCTGAACTCCACCTTGGGGTTGACCTCGCGTGCGCCGGCCATGAAGGCATTCATCAGCCGGTTGACCTCGGGAATGGGAAAGCCGCCCACCATGCCGATCTTGTTGGTCTTGGTCATGCCGCCGGCGATCATGCCGGTGAGGTAGGCGGGCTCCTGGATGAAGTTGTCGAACACCGAGAAGTTCGGCGCCTGCGGCTTGAGCGACGAGCCCATCAGGAACGCCGTCTTCGGGAAGTCCTTGGCGACCTGGCGCGCCGCCTTTTCCACGCCGAACACCTCGCCCAGGATGAGCTGGTTGCCGGCGTTGGCGTATTCGCGCATGACGCGCTCGTAGTCGGCATTGGCCACGTTCTCGGTGGCCTTGTATTCGATCTCGCCGCGCGCCTCGGCGGCCTTCAAGGCCTTGTGGATGCGGCCCACCCATTGCTGCTCGAAGGGCACGGTGTACACCGCGGCCACCTTGAGCTTGCCCTGCTGCGCCAGCGCCAGGCCGGGCAGGCCCGAAGCGGCAGCGGCGAGCGCGGCCGAGCGGACGATCCAGTCACGTCTTTGCATTCTTCTTCTCCTCGTGGTTGGTAATTCGTTCTTGTCGGGCGAGCGCTATTTCGTGCCGAAGATGCGGTCGCCGGCGTCGCCCAGGCCCGGCAGGATGTAGCCGTGGTCGTTGAGCTCGCGGTCGATGGCCGCCGTGTAGATCGGCACGTCGGGGTGGGCAGCCTGCATGGTCTTCACGCCCTCGGGGCAGGTGAGCAGGCAGACGAACTTGATGGACTTGGGGTTCAGCTCCTTCAGGCGCTCGACGGCGGCGACGGCGGAGTTGCCGGTGGCCAGCATCGGGTCGACCACCACGATGTCGCGCTCGTTCATCTCGCCAGGCATCTTGAAGTAGTACTCCACCGCAGTGAGCGTCTTGGGGTCGCGGTACAGGCCGATGTGGCCCACGCGCGCGCCCGGCACCACGTTGAGCATGCCGTCCAGGATGCCCGTGCCCGCCCGCAGGATGGAGACGAAGACCAGCTTCTTGCCGTCGATGACGCGGCCCTTGGTGGCCTCCAGCGGCGTCTCGATGTCGATCTCCTGCATGGGCACGTCGCGCGTTACTTCATAGGCCATCAGCGTGGACAGCTCGTTGAGCAGCCGCCGGAAGCTGTTGGTGGAGGCGTCCTTGCGGCGCATCAGCGTCAGCTTGTGCTGCACCAGGGGATGGTCGATCAGGTGGACATTGCTCATGGTGAAGAACGACGTCTGGCGCCGCCCATTTGTTATTCAAAGGTACGAAGTCTAGGGCCCTAGAAGACTGTGCCGTCGCTTTCGATCTGAATCGGCGGTGCTCCGTCTCGCAAGCGCTGTGCCAGCACCCGGCCGGCGGCCCAGGTGCCGCCTTCCAGCACGCAGGCCAGCGGCAATTCGGCCTCGGTGCGATTCAGGTGCTTGCGCACGCGCGGCGCCAGCTCGTCCAGGAGCGCCACGGTCAGGGCGCGCCATTCGACGATGAATTCGTCGCCCGCCTTCCAGCTGCGCGCAAGGAATGCCGGGTCCTTGGGCGCCAGGACGCCGGTGTCCAGGAAGAGCCCGCCGTTGCGGTACTCGGGCAGGCCGGTGAGCGCGTCCAGGCCGCGCACCTTCACGCCGGCCCATTCGAAGGGCTCCAGCAACGAATAGGTGAGCCACTGCGAGAGCTTGTGAAAGGGCATCCAGCCGTGGGTCAGGCCCGGCCCTTCCACGGCGCTGTGGCGCCAGCAGTCGCCCAGTGCCAGGGCCGGGTCGCCGGAGGGGATGCGGCCGGGCGAATCGCTGCCGTCCGCCGCCAGGCTGTCGATGCTGTTGGCGGCGGGCCAGATGCCCGACAGCGTGTCGAGCAGCAAGGTGAGGATCTCGTGCGCCGATACCTCGGCCGTGGGCGGCGCCGCCGGCCCGAAGGGACCGACCAGCTCGTCGAACAGACCGCCCGGACGGCCTTGCTCGCCGAAGATCTCGGGCTGCTCCTGCATCGCCTCGCCCAGCCGGCGCAGCAGCATGGCGCGGCCGTTCAGGCCCAGCAGCGGGTTGACTTCGCTGACCTGGAAGGCCGAACCCAGCCGGTCGGTGACCAGGGCGCGAAGGCCGGCAGCGTCCGCCTGCAGGGGGCGCTCGGGGTTCGAGGAAAAGAGTCCCGCCGTAAAAGCATGAAAGCTCGCCACGCCCAGGCCTTCGGAGCGTGCGAGCCGCTGGCCGGTAGCGGCTTCCACGTAGTGCCACCGGCTGCCCGCGCCGGCATCCAGCAGCACGCTCACCACGGCCAGGTCGATATGGGCGCGGGCGCGCTCGTTGGGCGAAACGGACGGTCCCAGCAACTTGTCGAGCTGCGCGCGCCGGTTGATGCCGCCGGCCTCGAAATGGCGCCAGCGGCTGTGATAGGGAATGTTGTTCCAGGGGTAGCGCTCGCGCGTGGTCTCGGCCACCAGGCGCGCGGCTTCGTCCAGGGCGGCTGCGTCGCCGGCCACGGCGAACCAGCGGGATTCGCCGCGCCTGGCTCGCGCCAGCAAGGCGCGGGCGCGCTCGCGTATGGCCTGCGTGGTGCGCAGCACGGCCACGGCGCCGGCGCTCTGGCTGGTGTCGGCCTCGAATTCGAGCGTGGGTTCGACATGGCCGGAGTCGTCCGCGCTTTGCACTGCGCGGTTGTGGGTCGGGCGGTCGGGGTCCAGGCCGTAGTTGTCTTTGCTCATTGGTCCAGCCCCCGTCCCTTGGCCTTCTTCAGCTCTTGCGCATCGGGCACCAGGCCCGGGGTGAAGTAGCCGGCCGCCATCTTTGCGTCCATCTCGACCCGGGCGTCGGCGGGAATGAGCTCGTCGGGAATGTTCACGCGCGTGCCGATCTCGATGCCGGCGCCGGTGATGGCGTCGTACTTCATGTTGCTCATGGAGACCAGGCGGTGGATCTTGCGCACGCCCAGCCAGTGCAGCACGTCGGGCATCAGTTCCTGGAAGCGCATGTCCTGCACGCCGGCCACGCACTCGGTACGCGCGAAGTACTGGTCGGCCGTGTCGCCGCCCACCTGGCGCTTGCGGGCGTTGTAGACCAGGAACTTGGTGACCTCGCCCAGCGCCCGGCCTTCCTTGCGCGAGTAGGCCACCAGGCCCACGCCGCCGCGCTGCGCGCCCATGATGCACTCCTCGATGGCGTGCGTGAGGTAGGGCCGGCAGGTGCAGATGTCCGAGCCGAACACGTCCGAGCCGTTGCATTCGTCGTGCACGCGGGCGGTGAGTTCCACCTGCGGGTCGGCCAGGTCGTGCGGGTCGCCGAAGATGTAGACGGTCTGACCGCCGATGGGCGGCAGGAACACTTCCAGGTCGGGCCGCGTGACCAGCTCGGGGTACATGCCGCCGGTTTCCTCGAACAGGACGCGCCGCAGGTCGGTCTCGGAGCAGCCGAAGCGCTTGGCCACGCCCGGCAGCCACCACACGGGCTCGATGGCCGCCTTGGTGACGATGGCCGCGCCGTTGGCGGTGAGGAACTTGCCGTCGGCCTTGAGCCGGCCCTTTTGCAGCGCCTCGATCACCTCGGGCAGGATCACGTGCGCCTTGGTCACCGCGATGGTGGGACGGATGTCGTAGCCGGCGGCCAGCTCGCTGGCGAAGACCTGCGCAACGGTGGCGCCCCAGGGGTCGATGGAGACGATCTTGCCCGGCTCCAGCCATTGCGGATACGGCCCGATGGCATCGGTGGGCGATGTATTGGTCAGGTCCGCCTTGTGCTGCGGATTGAGCGCGCCCGAGGCCACCGCCAGCGCCCGGTACACGCTGTAGGAGCCGCTGTGCGTGCCGATCACGTTGCGGTGCGAGCGCGTGGTGGTGGTGCCCACCACCGGCCCCCGCTCGGCCGGCGTCGGTGCGCCCCAGCGAATGGGCAGCGCGCCGAAGCCGCCGGCATGCGAGGTCAGCCGTATGTGGCGCGGCCCGGTCGGCGTGGGGGAAGTGGAATTGCCGGAGGCGGCCGGCGCGGGGGTGTTCGGGGTTTCGTTCGCAGTGATGTCAACGGACATTGCAGGCCCTCAAAAACCGCAATGTATCGAGCACCCCCGCCGCGTGCAAGCGCGCCCACGTGGGACGCGCCGGGCGCCTGCCTGTCAGCGGATGCCGATTGCGCGGTCCATCGAAAGTGTGCCCGCCCCGCGGCCCGCGATGTACAGCAGGATGGCCGCCCACGACAGGTGCGTGGGCCAGGCATCGGGATAGACGAAGGTCTGGATCACCAGCGTCATGCCCAGCAGGGCCAGCGCCGAGGCGCGCGAGAACAGGCCCAGCACCAGCAGCAGCGGGAACAGGTGCTCGGCATAGGCCGCCAGGTGCGCGGCCAGTTCGGGGGAAACGAGCGGCAGCTTGTACTCGGTGCGGAACAGCTCGATGGCGCTGTCGGTCACCATCAGGCCGCCTTCGACCTTGGTGCGGCCCGAGTAGAAGAAGATGGCCGCGATGCTGATGCGGCACGCCAGCGCCAGCAGGTTGTGCGAGACGATGCGCTCCAGGAAGCCCGCCGCCGCATTCCAGCGGGCGCGCAGGCCGCCTTGGCTGCGAGCGGGCAGGCTCAGGTGCCGGTCTTGGGTGGTGTCGTGGTTCATGGTGAATCCTTGGTGTCGGAATCTGAAAGAGCCCGGATGGCGCCGGCCGAGAGCAGTCGCCCCAGCGTTGCCATGAGGTCGGCCTGCGGAGCGGCCAGTTGCGCCTGCTCGACAGCCTGGCTCAATGTCAGGCCGGCGGCGCAGGCATCGAGAAATGCGCAGTCCGCGCGGCTGGCCGGCTGCCAGAGCACGGAAGAATGGGGGCGCGTGAGCAGGGCGCCCTCGGGCCGCCATCGCACCTCGTCGTGCCGGGGCTGCGCATCGGTGCGATTGCGTTCCCAGATCGAATAGATGGGCTGCGCCTCGAACCATGCCCAGCGCGCTGCGGGGTGGGGCCGGAGGCAACAGGTGGTGAGATCTTCCGGAGACAGGCGGGCAAGTTGTGCCGTGCCAAGCGCCTCTGCGTCTGCGGCGACGTGCGATTCGCTCCAGAAGCGATCCAGGCGCGCCACATCGGGCAGGTACTCGAGGCTCGCTGCGGACTCGATGCCACGCAGAAACCCCGGGAAGGCCTCGCCGTAGCTGAACAGGGCGCTGTCTTGCGGCGGGTGTTCGGCAACGAAAAGTGCGGCCACCGAACGGAGCCAGTCGGACCCGACCAGCCGCGCGACGCTCGGGTAGTTGGCCTCCAGCGCGTCGATGCAGCCCTTCATCACGGTGTTGCGGTACACCGCGAAGGCTGGCTGCGCGAAGCAGGGCGCCGATGCCGGCCCCGCCTGCTCGAACAGGGCCGCGGCAAACTCCGCCTGGAAACCCGCGAGGTCCGTCATGCCGCCACCTCGTGGCGCACCAGGCCGATTTGCGCGCTGGCGGATTGGACGCGCAGGAGTTCTGCCCTGGCACTCCGGCCTTCTTCCAGCAGGACGTGAAAGTCGGGCAAGTTGCCGTCGCGCTCGATGAGCGTCGGGAGCGGGCCGGTGCGCTCGACGAGCCGGCTAAACAGCGCCCAGACATCGGGCGATACCGTCGCGTCGTGCGAATCGATGAGCAGCGCCTTGCCAAGGGCCGGATCGACCGAGTGGCCGGCCAGGTGGATCTCCATGAGCGGCGCTGCCGGAAAGCGGTCGATGTACCCGAGCGCATCGAAGCTCAGGTTGTTGGCCGAGATGTGCACGTTGTTCACGTCCAGCAGCAGGCCGCAACCGGTGCGGCGGGACAGCTCGCAGAGAAAGTCGATCTCGTCCCACTCGTGGCCGTCCAGCTGCAGGTAGTGGGATGGGTTCTCGATGGCGATGCGCCGGCCCAGAACCTGCTGCGTGTAGTCGATGTTGCTTGCCACCCGGCGCAGGGCCTCGGTGGTGCGGACAAAGGGCAGCAGGTCGGGAAAGTACTGGCCGCGCCAGCGCGACCATGCCAGGTGTTCGGAAACCAGTGCAGGCTCGATGCGCTGCACCAGTTCGGCAAGGCGCTTGACGTGGGCCCGGTCGGGCGCCTCGCTGCCGCCCAGCGAGAGCGACACGCCGTGCAGCGACACCGGGTGTGCCGCACGAATGCGCTCCAGCCATTGCAGGCGCGGCCCGCCCATGACGAAGTAGTTCTCCGGATGCACCTCGAACCACAGGCCCGTTTGCTCGCAAGCGAGCGCGGCTTCGTAATGTTCGGGCTTGAGGCCGAGGCCGGCCAGGAGGACTTGTTGCGTCATGGGGGGCTTGCCTTCCTTCTTCTTGCTTGTGTGCCGGGCCCGGATCAGGACTTGATGGGCGACAGCGAACCCATGCCGCTGGGCGTCTTGATGGTGGTGCAGGTGCCGGCCGGGACGTTCTTCCAGGCGTTGCCCTGGTAGTCCATCTTGGAGGTGCCGGCGCAGGTGGTGCCGGGGCCTGCGGCGCAGTCGTTCTTGCCGGCCATGGAGACGCCGAAGCACTTTTCCATCGCGGGCTTGTCTTGCATCTTGTTGTCCTGCATCTTGTCCTGCGCCATGGCGGCGCCGGCCACGAGGGCGCTGAGGCTGAGGGCGGTGACAGCAAAGGGACGCATGTTCATGGATAAGCTCCTAGTGAGGTTGGTTTGAGTTCGACTGCGCACTCGACGCGCGGTCGAGCTCTAGTTCGCCGGAATTTCGCGCCGGGTTACATCACACGGCAAAATCCACCCGGATTCTTTTTCTGCACGGCCCTGTAACCAACAGACTTCATGTCCCGAATACCAGAGCGTGATCAGGCGCAGCCAGGCGCGGATGTCGAAGCCAAACTGAAAGGCCTGTTCCTTCTCGGGCTGGGCGGCGACGCAGTGGCTTATCGCACCTTCCTGGAGCAGTTGAGCAGGCACCTGCGTGCATTTCTCGGCAAGCGCCTCTTCGGTTGGCCCGATGACGTCGAGGATCTTGTTCAGGAATGCCTGCTTGCCATGCACAACCAACGCCATACTTATCAAAGCGACCAGCCGCTCACGGCCTGGGTGCATGCCATTGCGCGCTACAAGATGATCGACCTGCTTCGCTCCAAGTCCGTGCGCGAGGCCCTGCACGACCCCATCGACGATGCAGACGGTCTCTTCGCCGATGACGAAACCACCGCAGGCGATACGCGGCGCGACCTGCAGACCCTCCTGGCCACGCTCCCCGAGCGGCAGCGCGAAGCCATCGTGCGCACCAAGCTCGAGGGGCTTTCGGTGGCCGATACGGCCAGCCTGACCGGCATGTCCGAATCCGCGGTGAAGGTCAACGTGCACCGCGGCCTGAAGGCGCTGGCGGCGGCCATCAAGGGGGCGCCATGAAGACCGACGACCTCATCGGCATGCTGGCAACCGGCGTCGAGCCGGTGCCGCGGCGCGCCACCACGCGCCGCCTGGTATGGGCCCTGGCCGCGGGCTTGCCGCTGGCGGTGGCCATCATGCTGGCCGGCTACGGCATCCGGCGCGATCTCGTGCAAGCCATGTTCTGGCCCATGCTGTGGGTGAAGATCCTGTTCCCCTTCTTCATGGCCTGGGGCGGCTTCCTGATGACCCAGCGCCTGGCCCGGCCGGGCGTGCGGGTCGGCCTTTCGTGGCTTCTTGTCGCCGTGCCGCTGCTGCTGGTGTGGGGCATGGCGCTGCAAGCGTGGTTCACCGAGCCGGCGGCCGAGCGGATGCCCATGCTGATGGGGCAGACCTGGCGCACCTGCGCCGCGAGCATCGCGCTGATCTCGGCACCCTTGTTCATTGCCGGTCTCGTGGCGCTCAAGGGCCTGGCGCCCACGCGGCCGGCGTGGGCGGGTGCGGCGGTGGGCGCGCTGGCTGGCGGTGCGGGCGCAACGGTCTACGCGCTGCACTGCCCTGAATTGGCCGCACCTTTCCTGGCGGTGTGGTACGTGGCCGGCGTGCTGATCCCCGTGGTGCTGGGGGCCGTGCTCGGGCCCAGGCTGCTGCGCTGGTAGGCGCAGCTGGCCTGGGCTAGAAATCTTCCAGCGGCAAGCCGACGTAGTTTTCCGCCAGCGAGGTCGAGGCGGCCTTGGAATGCACCAGGTAGTCCAACTCGGCTTCCTGGATCTTCTGGCCGAATTCGCCAGTGTCCGGAAAGCGGTGCATGAGCGAGGTGAACCACCACGAAAAGCGCTCGGCCTTCCAGACGCGCCGCAGGCACAGGTCGGAATAGCGGTCCAGCGCCGAGTTGCTCTTCTCGCGGTAGTAGATTTCCAGCGCGCGCGAGAGGTAGCCCACGTCCGCCGTGGCCAGGTTCAATCCCTTGGCGCCGGTGGGCGGCACGATGTGGGCCGCGTCGCCCGCCAGGAAGAGCCGTCCGAAGCGCATCGGCTCGGCCACGAAGCTGCGCAGCGGGGCAACGCTCTTTTCCAGCGAGGGACCGGTCACCAGGCGTTCGCGCGCCTCGGGGTCCAGGCGGTTGCGCAACTCGTTCCAGAAGGCTTCGTCGCTCCAGTTCTCGGCCTTTTCCTCCAGGGGCACCTGCACGTAGTACCGGCTTCGCGTGGCGCTGCGCATGCTGCACAGTGCAAAGCCGCGCGGCGTGTTGGCATAGATGAGCTCGTGCGACACCGGCGGCACGTCCGCCAGGACGCCCAGCCAGCCGAAGGGATAGACCTTCTCGAAGGTATGAATCGCGTTGGCCGGCACGCTGGCGCGGCTCACGCCGTGGTAGCCGTCGCAGCCCGCGATGAAATCGCATTCGATCTCGTGCGTGGCGCCGTCCTTCTGGTAGCGCACGCGCGGCGTGCTGCCGTCGAAATCGTGCAGGCTCACGTGGGCGGCTTCGTAGATGGTGGTCAGGCCCTCGGCTTCGCGGGCATGCATCAGGTCGCGCGTGACTTCGGTCTGGCCGTACACCGTCACCTGCTTGCCGCCGGTGAGCGCGTGCATGTCGATCTGGTGGCGCGCGCCCTTGAACAGCAGCTCGATGCCGTGGTGCGGCAGGCCTTCGGCGTGCGCGCGGGCATCCACGCCGGCGCGCGCCAGCAGGTCCATCGTCACTTGCTCGAGCACGCCGGCGCGGATGCGGCCCAGCACGTAGTCGCCGCTCTGGCGCTCGACAATGATGTTGTCGATCCCGGCCTTGAACAGAAGTTGTCCCAGCAGCAGGCCTGCCGG
>JAFECZ010000117.1 GCA_018241905.1 Pseudomonadota bacterium | reverse complement strand
CCGAATACCAGGGCCACGCGGCCCCTGAGTCTTTCACTCGTTGCTGTCGTCTCCATCGATGCTCCTGTCGTGTCTTGGGTGCGGCGCGTACTTGCCGCGGCAAGGCTGACTACGATAGGCTCGTCGCCCGTGGCCCCCAAGCCGATGGGCTGATGGGTTTTGATGGATTGATGGATGGAGACAGCCCAGCGATGACGCGTAGCCTTCCGAACGTGGCCGATGTGGCGCGCCGTGCCGGTGTCTCGACCGCCACGGTGGATCGCGTGCTGCATAAGCGCCCCGGCGTGCGTACCGCCACCGTGCAGCGCGTGGTGCAGGCAGCGGCCGAGCTCGAGTATTTGCCGCGCCAGGAGCTGCATGCGACGCTCGCGCCCGAGCCGATGCAGTTGCTGTTCGTGCTGCCCGACCGCAGCAGCTTCTTTCTTCGCATGCTGGGCGAATGGGTGGGCTATTCGCAGGAGCACTGGGCACCCTTCAACGTCAACTGCAAGACGGCCTTCATCCAGAGCTTCGATCCCGAAGCCCTGGCCGACATGCTGTGCCGGCGCGGGCCGCGCGTGGATGGCGTGGCATTCATGGCGCTGGAGCACCCGCTGGTGCGCGAGGCGGTGGACATGCTGGCCGAGCGGGGCATTCCGTGCATCACCCTGGTGTCGGACCTGTCGCACTCGAAGCGCGTGGCCTACGTGGGCCTGGACAACCGGGCGGCCGGGCGCACGGCGGCCTACCTCATCGGCCGGTTCCTCGGTCCGGCGCGGCGCGCCAAGGTGGCGTTGATCGCCGGCTCGCTGAGCTACCGGGCGCACCAGGAGCGCGAGGCCGGCTTCATGCAGCTGCTGGCCGAGCAGTACCCGCAGCTGCAGGTGCTGGACCTGCGCGAAGGTTACGACGACGAGCGCACCAACTACCGCCAGACCCGCGCCCTGCTGGAGCAGAACGCCGACCTGGCCGCCATCTACAACATCGGCGGCGCGTCGGAAGGCGTCGCGCGCGCATTGAAGGAGAGTGGGCAGGAGCACCGCGTGGTCTTCATCGGCCACGGCCTGACGCCCGACACCCGGGCCATGCTCATCGACGGCACCATGGACGCGGTGATCAACCAGAGCCCGCAAAGCGCCATCCTGGCCTGCGTGCGCATGTTCACCAACCTGCGCGACCGGCGCGACCTGAATTCCGGCGTGGAGGCCACGCGCAGCCAGGTGATCTTCAGGGAAAACCTGCCCTGAACCGCGTGGGAAGGCAGAGGCGGTCCATGCCAGGGCGGACGGGCGGAGACTGGGTGTGCGCCAAGGCCTTGGCGATCGGATCTACCGACCACGGTGCATCGATAGATCGGCCCAGCTCAAGAGAATCGGCTTTCCCGGGTGCTCGCGAAAGCGGCGCGTCACAGCTTCTTCCAGCAAGAGGAAGTGTGTCTCGCAAGCCTGAACCAAGCTCTCCGGGCCTCCGCAAACGCCAAAGACATCCCGCAACGCATCTTCCGAGATCTCCGCAAGCACGCGCTGCCCATCTGTTCCGTCCGGGTAGACGGCAAATTGAACAGTAGCCCGATCGAAACAGTGGACTGCTTCGCATCTCATCCATGTCTCCCGTTTGAGGCTCGACCTTATTGCAATGGCGCGCGAATGTCTGTCGGTCATGGCTGCTACGCGCTGACAGATATCCGAGCGTGCGCGCCCGATTTTTTTACGACTTTTTTACATGACCACGCTCATATTCCGTGCGGCCGACTTGTGGTGCCAATCGGGATTCGGAAATGGGGCAATTGCCGTACGAAACACGGATGAACCCACCCAAGCGTCCAGGCACTTTCGTCAGGCCAGTCAGGAAATTCCGTAATGAGCGAGAGCGTCGTGAACCAACCTAGCGAGATCGCGGCGGTGCAGCGATGAATGAATCTCGCTCCTCCCTTCCCGCGCTGAGCCTGGGCGCCTTGGGCGTGGTCTATGGCGACATCGGCACATCGCCGCTGTATGCATTCAAGGAGGTCTTCGCCAGCGGGCACGTGGCGGTTACGCACGACAACATCCTCGGCATCCTGTCGCTGTTCTTCTGGACGCTGACGATCGTCGTCTCCGTCAAGTACGTCGGCCTGATCATGCGCGCGGACAACCATGGCGAAGGGGGCCTGATGGCGCTGCTCGCGCTTGCGTCCCACTCGGTCCAAGACCGGCCGCGGGTTCGGCGCGTGCTGATGGTCTGCGGCATATTCGGACTCGCACTGTTCTTCGGCGACGGAGTGATCACGCCCGCCATCTCGGTGTTGTCAGCCGTGGAGGGCCTGGAGATCGTGACGCCCGCGGCAAAGGATTACGTGCTTCCGATCTCCTTCGGCGTGCTGATCGCGTTGTTCTTGGTCCAAAAGCATGGCACAGCACAAATCGGTCGCTACTTCGGTCCGATCATGGCGCTCTGGTTTCTGGCCATCGCGCTGTGTGGCCTCATGCCGGTGCTGCGCAATCCGTCCGTGCTCTGGGCCCTGTCTCCCCACCACGCCCTGAGATTCGGGCTTGCAAATCTGCCGCTCGCGTTCGTACTGCTCGGCGCCGTGTTTCTGTGCGTCACCGGTGCAGAAGCGCTTTACGCTGACATGGGGCATTTCGGCAAGACTCCGATTCAGTTGGCCTGGTTCGGCCTGGTGATGCCTGCGCTGGCGCTGAACTACTTCGGCCAAGGGGCCCTGGTGCTTGCCGATCCCAAGGCGATCGAGAACCCGTTTTTCCTGATGACGCCACCCTGGGCGTTGATCGGCATGGTCGGCCTTGCCACCGCGGCCACCGTCATCGCCTCGCAGGCGCTGATCTCAGGTGCGTTCTCGGCCACCAAGCAGACCATCCAGCTCGGCTATCTGCCTCGCATGACGATCCTGCACACGTCCGAGTTTGACAAGGGGCAGATCTACGTGCCTGCGGTGAATCTGGCGCTTCTGATCGGGGTGATGCTTGCGGTTGGCATGTTCCATTCCTCGTCCGCGCTCGCCGCCGCGTATGGAATCTCGGTCAGCCTGGTGATGGTGATCACAACCGCCATGACGTTCTTCGTGATCCGCTACGGCTGGGGCTATCCATTGCCGCTGTGCATCGCAGCCACCGGATTCTTCATGGTGGTCGACACGGTGTTCTTTGCGTCCAATCTGCTCAAGATTGCAGAAGGCGGCTGGTTCCCGCTGCTGATGGCCGCCGCGCTGTTCACCATTCTTGCGACCTGGAGCGATGGCCAGGCCATTCTTGCAGGCAAGCGAGAGGCCGAGGCACTGGAACTGAAGCCCTTCCTTCAGAACGTCACCAGCGATCCACCCACACGAGTCCCGGGCACCGCAGTATTCCTCACGGCGCAATCGGACATTGTCCCCAACGCGCTGCTGCACAACTTGAAGCACAACAAGGTCCTGCACGATCGCAACCTGTTCGTGACCGTGCGCACGCACGAGGTCCCGCTTCTGGCGCCCGACCAGCGCGGGGAGGTAATCCCAATCTGCCAGGACTGCTGGCGAGTGGTGCTGGACTTCGGATTCATGCAGAGCCCGAACGTGCCCGATGCACTCGCGCTTGTCATGCGCGGGAGCGTTCCGTTCGACCCCATGACGACGAGCTACTTCCTTTCTCGCGAGATCGTGATACCGACCGTTGGCGACGGCATGGCCGACTGGCGCGAGAAGATCTTTGCGGCCATGCATCGGGGCGCAAGCGCCGCTGCCGAGTACCTTTACCTGCCCAACAATTCGGTCGTCGAGCTCGGGTCGAAGGTCGAGATCTGAGGCATGGTCGATCCACGGCGGCGTCTCTCGCGATTCTTGCGTTGAAGCCACGAAGTAGACGAGCCTCAACCCGCGCACCGGTGTAATCGAAAGATTCCGATCCATGCTGTTCCGGATTGACTTGTATTTAAACCATCGGTTAAATAAGGCATGGACGCACTCAGCACCACTTTCGCGGCTCTGGCCGACCCGACGCGACGCGCGATCCTCGCTCGGTTGGCGCGGGGCCCGGTACACGTGGGCGCGCTGGTCGAGCCGTTTCCGATCTCCGGGCCGGCGATCTCGCGCCACTTGCGCGTGCTCCAGCAAGCTGGTTTGATCGAACGCGAAACCAATGCGCAATGGCGGATCTGTCGGCTGCACGGGCCCGGTCTTCGTTCCGCGCACGACTGGTTCGAGCCGTATCGCATGTTCTGGGAAGAGAGCCTGGAGCGCCTGGCCGAGTTGCTCGAAGCGCCCGCTGTGCCCAGCGATACGGCAAGCAGCAAGCACCGCGCCGCCATCCCTGCCAAATCCCCTCAACGCCGAAGGAGTCGCCCATCATGAATGCACCGCAGGAATTCACACTGGATCTCACTCGCTTCATCCGTGCCCCGCGCGAGAAGGTATTCGATGCCTTCATCGACGAGGCGTTGCTGGCGCGCTGGCACTGCCCGCGGGGTATGTCGGTAGCCAGTGCGACGGTCGACGCGCGCGTCGAAGGCGCATGGCGCATCGACATGCGCACGCGCGAGAACGCCAGGCACTCGGTAGGTGGACGCTACCGCGAGATCAAGCGCGCCGAACGCCTGGTCTACACCTGGGCCTGGGAGGAAAGCATGGAGGGCATGGGTGGCTTGCAGACGCTGATCGAGATCGACTTCCTGGCGCGCGATGGAGGCACGGAGATCCGCATGCGCCACATTGGCTTCCCCTCGGAGGCGGCCCGCAACGGCCACAACCAGGGCTGGAACTCGGTTTTCAACCGACTCACCGACCTGCTCGATGCGCGCGGCAGTGCAGCCACGCTCACGCTGCTGGGCGATACAGCCAGCAGCTACGTGCGCAGCGCGCGCATCGGCCTGGCCGAGAAGGGCCTGGCCTACACGCTGCAGCGCGCGGCGCCCAACAGCCCTGACATCGACGCAATCCATCCATTCGGAAAGATCCCGGCGTTTCGCGATGGCGCGACCGAGATCTGGGAAACCAGCGCGATCCTGCGCTACATCGACGAGGGATTCGACGGTCCGTCCCTGAACCCCGGCATGCTGGTCGACCGGGCGCGCACCGAGCAATGGGTGAGCGCGGTCGGCGCCTACATGTACGACGCCATCGTGCGCCGCTACGTGCTGCAGTACGTCTTTCCGCGCGGCGAGGGCGGCAGTCCCGACCGGGCCGTGATCGACAAGGCGGTGACCGAGATGGCTCGACCGCTCGATGCGCTCGAACGCTGCTACCAGGGCCGCGACTTCATCGGCGGCGCCTCGCCCTCGTATGCGGACATTCTTGTCACGCCGATCCTGGACTACGCCGGTCGCTTCCCCGAGGGTGCCCAATTGCTGTCGGATCGACCGAACATCCGGCGCGCCCTGGACGTGATGCGGGCACGCCCCAGCTTCGCCGCCGCCACTGCCGATGCAACGCCTGCCGCACCAACGCGGTGAAAGGAGAATCGAGATGAGCCACCTTCCCGGAAAGTTTGTCTGGTTCGAACATGCCTCCAGCGATCCTGCAAAGGCGCAAGCCTTCTATGAGTCGCTGTTCGATTGGCGCGTCGAGAACATGCCCATGGGCGACCAGCAATACGCGATGATCATGAACGGTGCCGACGGCATTGGCGGCTTCACGCAGGCCAACGAGGGTGCGCGCTGGGTCTCCTATGTCTCGGTGCCGGATGTCGACAAGACCTACGCGGCCGCGCTCGCAGTGGGTGCCAAGAGCGAGTCGCCACCCATGGACTATGGCCCGGTAGGGAGGGGCGCAGCAGTGGTCGACCCGACCGGCGCCCGCATCTCGTTGTGGAAGAGCGCGCAAGCAGACCGCCCCGACCAGGACACGCCCGTGGGCGGCTGGGTCTGGAACGAGTTGGCCACTTCGGACCCGCAGGCGGCGCTGAAGTTCTACACCGGACTGATCGGCTACACGCAGGACGCGATGCCCATGAACCCTGGGGGCGCCTACTACCTGCTGAAGACGGAGGGCGACAAGGGCCGCGCCGGCGTCATGCAGTCGTCCGACCCGAAGATGCCTTCGCAGTGGGTGCCCTACGTGCATGTGGGCGACTGCGACGCCACGCTCGCCAAGGCCGCCCAGTTGGGTGCGACGGTCTGCATGCCGGCGACCGACATCCCCGGAGTCGGTCGCATCGGCATGCTGCGCGACCCGCAGGGCGCGTCGATCGCCGTGATCAAGCCGATGCCACCGAGTTGAGGTAGCGGAGCCCACCGCCCTGGTTGGCGCTCGCCGCGCGTCAGTTCCAGGCGACTTCGCTCTTGATCGTCAGCGGGTCCAGCCTGGCGCCGATCTGGCTGCCAGGGACTCGCGCGCACCGGGGTCGACGCCGCCGATGCGTACGGTGACCAGGGTGCCGTGCTCGGCATGCTGGCCGGCATTGAGGGCGATCTGCGCGCCCGGCGGCGCAAGTTCGGCGAGCATGCGGCTGACGGCGCGCTGCGCGGCATCGAGGCGCAGCGCGGGCTTGAAGACCTTGCCCACCGCGGTGAGCGGGATCGCGTTGTCCCACCGGCCCTCTTGTTGCCGCTGTCAGCTCCCAGCAAGGCGTCTCCGCATAATTATGAATTCAGTTTAGGTGCAGAAGACATGTAAACAGGAGACAGCCCAGATGAGCCCCCACAGCCGCTATGCAGAGTTCTACCGCCGCTCGATCGAGGCGCCCGAAGACTTCTGGGCCGAGCAGGCCAAGCTGATCGACTGGCAGACGCCGCCGGCCCGCATCCTCGACGACGCCAACCCGCCATTCGTGAACTGGTTCATCGGAGGGAAGACCAACCTGTGCCACAACGCGGTGGATCGCCACTTGGCGCAGCGTGGCGACCAGCCTGCGCTGATTCATGTCTCCACCGAAACCGGCAGCGAACGCATCTACACCTTCAGGCAACTGCACGAGGAAGTGCAGCGCACCGCCGCCAGCCTGCTGGCGCTGGGCGTGGGCAGGGGTGACCGGGTGTTGATCTACATGCCGATGATTCCGCAGGCCGCCTTCGCCATGCTGGCCTGCGCGCGCATCGGCGCCATTCATTGCGTGGTGTTCGGCGGCTTTGCCAGCGGCGCGCTGGCCTCGCGCATCGAGGATGCGGCGCCCAAGGTGGTGGTGAGCGCGGACGCGGGCTCGCGCGGCGGCAAGGTGGTGGCGTACAAGCCGCTGCTGGACGAGGCCATCCGCATCTCCAGCCACAAGCCCGATGCCGTGCTGCTGTCGGACCGCGGGCTGGCGCCCATGGATCTGGTGCCTGGCCGAGACCATCTCGACAGCGAAGTGGACGCGCGGCTCTCGTCCGCCGACGTGCCGTGCGAATGGCTGGACGCCACCGACATCAGCTACACCATCTATACCAGCGGCACCACCGGCCGTCCGAAGGGCGTGCAGCGCGACACCGGCGGCTACGCCGTGGCGCTGGCGGCCAGCATGAAGCATATCTTCGACGGGCGGCCGGGCGAGACCTATTTTTCGACCAGCGACATCGGCTGGGTGGTGGGCCACAGCTACATCGTCTACGGCCCGCTCATAGCGGGCATGGCCACGCTGATGTACGAAGGCCTGCCTACGCAGGGCATGAACCGCGAGAGCGACGGCGGCATCTGGTGGCGCCTGGTCGAGAAGTACAAGGTGACGGTGATGTTCAGCGCGCCCACCGCGGTGCGCGTGCTCAAGAAGCAGGACCCGGCGCTGCTCAAGAAGTACAACCTGTCTTCGCTGCGCGCGCTCTTCCTGGCCGGCGAGCCGCTGGACGAGCCCACCGCGCGCTGGATCAGCGACGGCCTGGGCGTGCCCATCATCGACAACTACTGGCAGACGGAATCGGGCTGGCCGATCATCACCCTGGCCAACGCGGTGGAGCGCAAGCCAGCCAAGTTCGGCAGCCCCGGCGTGCCGATGTACGGGTTCAAGGTCAAGATCCTGAACGAGTCCACCGGCGAAGAACTCACCGCGCCCAACGAGAAGGGCGTGGTCGTCATCGAGGGGCCGACACCGCCGGGCTTCATGCAGACCGTGTGGAAGGACGACGAGCGCTTCGTCAACACGTACTGGAAGAGCGTGCCGGGTCGCATGGTCTATTCGACCTTCGACTGGGGTATTCGCGACGAGGACGGGTACTTCTACATCCTGGGCCGCACCGACGATGTGATCAACGTGGCCGGCCACCGGTTGGGCACCCGCGAGATCGAGGAGTGCATCTCGGGCCATGCCGGCGTGGCCGAGGTGGCCGTGGTGGGCGTGGCCGATGCGCTCAAGGGGCAGGTGGCCATGGCCTTTGCGGTGCCCAAGGATTCGCAGGCGCTGACCGACGCGGCTTGCGCACTGGCGCTGGAAGGCGAGGTCATGCAGCGCGTGAACGACGAGCTGGGCGCCGTCGCGCGGCCCGCGCGCGTTCGCTTCGTCTCGGCGCTGCCCAAGACGCGCAGCGGCAAGCTGCTGCGCCGGGCCATCCAGGCCGTGTGCGAGCAGCGCGACCCCGGCGACCTCACGACCATGGACGACCCGGCGTCCCTACAACAGATCAGGCAACTGGTGCAAGGCTGAGCCCAGGAAACAGGTCTGGATTTTTCGCGTTCGACCGCCATGTTCGGGTAGTGGCACAATGGCGGGGTACTCAGGGCCCTTCCAGCCACAGTCGCATCCGCCAATCGGTTCAGCCGTGTCGCGGAAGGTTTTCTAACCAGCTAGTGTTTCCCTAAGGGAAACGAAGGTCAGCGCAATATGAGCGATTCATCGTCGTCCGGCTCGGGCGTCTATCAAGCCTATCAAGGCAACACGTACCTCTTTGGCGGCAACGCGCCCTATGTCGAGGAGATGTACGAGAACTACCTCGCCAATCCCACCAGCGTGCCCGACAACTGGCGCTCGTATTTCGACGCGCTCCAGAACGTGCCGGCCACCGACGGCACCAACACCAAGGACGTTCCTCACCAGCCGGTGATCAACGCCTTTGCCGACCTGGCCAAGAAGGGCACCACCCGCGTGGTGCAGGCCAGCGGCGCCGATTCCGAACTGGGCCGCAAGCGCACCGCCGTCCAGCAGCTCATTGCCGCCTACCGCAACGTCGGCGCCCGCTGGGCCGACCTGGACCCGCTCAAGCGAGCCGAGCGCCCGGCCATCCCCGAGCTGGAGCCCTCGTTCTACGACTTCAAGGACGCCGACCTCGAGACGGTGTTCAACACCAGCAACACCTTCTTCGGCAAGGACACGATGTCCTTGCGCGACCTGCTCAACGCGCTGCGTGAAACGTATTGCGGCTCGATCGGCGCCGAGTACATGTACATCACCGACCAGGCGCAAAAGCGCTGGTGGCAGCAAAAGCTCGAGAGCGCCCGCACCAACCCGCAGCTGAGCGTGGAAGACAAGAAGCGCGTGCTCGAGAAGCTCACCGCGGCCGAAGGCCTGGAGCGCTTCCTGCACACCAAGTACGTCGGCCAGAAGCGCTTCTCGCTCGAAGGCGGCGAAAGCTTCATCGTCTCGATGGACGAGCTGATCGAGCAGGCCGGCGCCAAGGGGGTGCAGGAAATCGTGATCGGCATGGCCCACCGCGGCCGCCTGAACGTGCTGGTCAACACGCTGGGCAAGATGCCGGCCGACCTGTTCGCCGAGTTCGACCACACCGCCCCCGAAGACCTGCCCTCGGGCGACGTGAAGTACCACCAAGGCTTCAGCTCGGACGTCAGCACCCCTGGCGGCCCGGTGCACCTGAGCCTGGCCTTCAACCCCTCGCACCTGGAAATCGTCAACCCCGTGGTCGAAGGCTCGGTGCGCGCTCGCATGGACCGCCGCGGCGACCACGCCGGCAAGCAGGTGCTGCCCGTGCTGGTGCACGGCGACGCCGCCTTCGCAGGCCAGGGCGTCGTCATGGAAACGCTGGCGCTGGCCGAAACCCGCGGCTACTTCACCGGCGGCACGGTGCACCTGGTCATCAACAACCAGATCGGCTTCACCACCAGCGACCCGCGCGACAGCCGGTCCACGCTGTATTGCACCGACATCGTCAAGATGATCGAGGCGCCGGTGCTGCACGTGAACGGCGACGACCCCGAAGCCGTGGTGCTGGCCACGCAACTCGCACTGGACTTCCGCATGGAATTCCAGAAGGACGTGGTGGTGGACATCATCTGCTTCCGCAAGCTGGGCCACAACGAGCAGGACACCCCCGCGCTCACCCAGCCTCTGATGTACAAGAAGATCGCCAAGCACCCCGGCACGCGCAAGCTGTACGCCGACAAGCTGGCCACCCAAGGCCTTGGCGAGACGCTGGGCGACGACATGGCCAAGGCCTACCGCGCAGCCATGGACGACGGCAAGCACACGGTCGATCCGGTGCTGACCAACTTCAAGAGCCAGTACGCAGTCGACTGGAGCCCCTTCCTGAACAAGAAGTGGACCGACGCCGGCGACACCGCCATTCCGCTGTCCGAGTGGAAGCGCCTGGCCGAGCGCATCACCACCGTGCCGGGCGCCTTCACCGTGCATCCGTTGGTCAAGAAGGTGCTGGACGACCGCGCCGCCATGGGCCGCGGCGAGATCAACGTGGACTGGGGCATGGGCGAGCACATGGCCTTTGCCTCGCTGGTGTCCAGCGGCTACCCGGTGCGCCTGTCGGGCGAGGACTGCGGCCGCGGCACCTTCACGCACCGCCACGCCGTGCTGCACGACCAGAACCGCGAGAAGTTCGACGAAGGCACCTACATCCCGCTGCAGAACGTCGGCGAGAAGCAGGCTCCGTTCGTGGTCATCGACTCCATCCTGTCGGAAGAAGCGGTGCTGGCCTTCGAATACGGCTACGCCTCCAACGACCCCAACACCCTGGTGATCTGGGAAGCGCAGTTCGGCGACTTCGCCAACGGCGCGCAAGTGGTCATCGACCAGTTCATCGCCTCGGGCGAAGTCAAGTGGGGCCGTGTCAACGGCATCACGCTGATGCTGCCGCACGGCTACGAAGGCCAGGGCCCCGAGCACAGCTCGGCCCGCCTGGAGCGCTTCATGCAGCTGGCCGCCGACACCAACATGCAGATCGTGCAGCCCACCACGGCCAGCCAGATCTTCCACGTGTTGCGCCGCCAGCAGGTGCGCAGCCTGCGCAAGCCGCTGATCATCATGACGCCCAAGTCGCTGCTGCGTAACAAGGACGCGACCTCGCCGCTGTCCGAGTTCACCAAGGGTGGCTTCCAGACCGTCATTCCCGACAGCCGCGACCTGAAGGCCGAGAAGGTCAAGCGCGTGGTGGCCTGCTCGGGCAAGGTGTACTACGACCTGGCCAAGAAGCGCGAAGAGCTGGGCCGCGACGACGTGGCGATCATCCGCGTCGAGCAGCTCTATCCCTTCCCGCACAAGGCCTTCGGCGCGGAACTGAAGAAGTATCCGAACCTGGTCGACGTGGTGTGGTGCCAGGACGAGCCGCAAAACCAGGGTGCCTGGTTCTTCGTGCAGCACCAGATCCACGAGAACATGCAGGACGGGCAGAAGCTGGGCTACTCCGGCCGTGCCGCCTCGGCATCGCCCGCGGCAGGCTACTCGCACCTGCACCAGGAACAGCAGAAGGTGCTGGTTGACGGCGCCTTCGGCAAGCTCAAGGGCTTCGTGCTGACCAAGTAAGAACGACGAGCCACATCGTCAAGCAAGAAACAACACGAAGCCCCAAGGACCCTTCAAATGTCTATCGTAGAAGTCAAAGTTCCCCAGTTGTCCGAATCGGTGGCCGAAGCCACAATGCTGAATTGGAAGAAGAAGGCCGGCGAAGCCGTCGCCATCGACGAGATCCTGATCGAGATCGAGACCGACAAGGTCGTGCTGGAAGTGCCGGCGCCTGCCGCCGGCGTGCTGGCCGAGATCATCGCCGGTGACGGCGCCACGGTGACGGCCGAGCAGGTCATCGCCAAGATCGACACGGCCGCCAAGGCCAGCGCGGCCCCGGCCGCCGCTGCGCCCGCGCCGGCTGCTGCAGTTGCTGCACCCGCTGCTGCCGCGGCAGCCGTTGCAACCAGCGCCGCCAAGGGCGACGTCGCCATGCCCTCGGCCGCCAAGCTGCTGGCCGAGAACAGCCTGACGGTGGCCGACGTGGCCGGCACCGGCAAGGACGGCCGCGTGACCAAGGGCGACGTGCTGTCGGCCGTGGCCCGCGGCGCTGGCGCCCCCACGGCCGCTCCGGCGGTGCAGATCCCCACCGGTGCGCCCAAGACCGCGCTGCCGCAGGTGAGCTCGCCCGTCGCCAAGGAAGACCTGGGCGATCGCCCCGAGCAGCGCGTGCCCATGAGCCGCCTGCGCGCCCGCATTGCCGAGCGCCTGCTGCAATCGCAATCCACCAACGCCATCCTGACCACCTTCAACGAGGTCAACATGGCCCCGGTGATGGA
>JAFECZ010000116.1 GCA_018241905.1 Pseudomonadota bacterium | reverse complement strand
CGGCCGCATGCCTCTGCTGGCCGAGCTGGTGCGCGAAGGGCGGCTGGTGGCGCCCTTCGGTTCGGGCGCGTCGTCGAGCCGCGGTTACTTCATCGAGACCTCGCGCCGCGGCGCCGGCAACGCCGATGCGCAGAACTTCATCCGCTGGCTGCGGGCGGAAGCGGAGCTGGCGCGGCAGGCCTGAGCCCCGCCGCGCCAAGCCTCACAGCAGGCGGTCGGCGTTGTCCAGCAGATTGGCCGCGCGCGGCATGTCGGTGCGCGCTACCTGCAGGATGGCCAGGACGCGATGCTGCGGCGGGTCTCCCGGCACGCGCGCCACGCGCAATTGCAGCACCTGGCTTTGCGCCTCGTCGCCCACGCCGTGCTGCACCACCACGTTCATCCGGTCGACGCGGCGCTGAAGCGTGGACACGGTCAGCAGCTCGCCGGCGCTGGCATAGGCGTCGCACAGCGTGTCGAGCTGGCGCGAGAGCACTTCGGAGCGCGGCCCCAGCGACTTGAGCCGCTCTTCGTTCTCTTGCGCCTCGGCCCGCACGCGCGCCAGTTCGCCCGGATCGCCCTTTGCGTCCGTGCCCACCATGCCGCGCAGGCCGGCGCCCTGGCGCTCGAGCAGCCGCAGCCGCGTGGCCAGCAGCGCACGCTCCTGCTCCAGGTCTTCGCGCATCGAGGTGTCGGCCGCGACCTTGGCCAGGCCTTCGATGGCGAGCTGGTCCATCATGCGCTGCGTCACCTCCTCGCGCAGGCCCTCCTCGTCGCCGCCGCACAGGCGGATGTGGTGGTCCGAGAAGCCGAGGGTCGTCTGCGGCACGTCCGAGCGGGTCTGCTCGCCCACGCGCGCAACGCCCAGTGTGTTGCGCTCGGTCATTGTCATGCCCATCACGGCGTAGGCGCTGCTGGCGCCGGGATGTTCGTCGAAGTAGTCGTGCAAGGCACCCGAACGTGCGAGAACCTGATTGATGTCGTCGGGCGCCGCGAAATAGGCGCGCACGTACGGATCGGCGGACCACGCGGCGGTGTTGGCCTGGTGGGCGCGCGGTGCGCCGGCCACCAGTTCGCCGATGTGGGACAGCGCCGGCGCCATCGCCGCGGCCAGGCGGGCCTCGCAGCGCGGTGCCAGGCGCAGCCGCGAATGCATCTCCAGCACTCGCGCCACCACGTGCCGCAGGCGCGGATCTTCCGGTGCGCGGTCCGCGTCCTTGGCGCCGAACAGGCGGCCGATCAATCCCATGGATGGAAGCCCTCCGGGGCCGCGCTCAGGCGAAGTTGTCGCGCATGACCTGCACGGTGAGCTTGCGCTGCTTCCAGAACAGGTCGTGGATGCGCGGGGCAACCAGTGCCAGCCCTTCGGGCGATGCGCTCTCGAAGGTGAAGATGGCGGCCGGCCGCGAGCCGTCGCCGGGTACCCGCTCTATCGCGTCGAACTTCGGGAACCCGTACTTGGTGAGCAGTTCCTGCAGTTCGTCGTCGGTGGTCTTGTCGTCGATGTTTCCAATCCAGAGGCGTGCCATGTGGTTCTCCTGGGTTCGAAGGGGGTTTGGCCTTGCACCATGATATGAGGGCCGCCCTAGGCAGATGGTCTTTTTTCCGACACCTGCGCCTGGTAGGCAGCCACGGCTTCTTCCACCGTCGGATGGAAGGTGGACGCGCCGAATCGCTCGAACAGGCCGAAGCGCTTGAGCTTGTCCTTCACCGGATCCTTCATCTCGGCAAAGCACAGCTCGATGCCACGGGCCTGCAGGTCCTCGTCCAGCTCGGCCAGCATGTCCGACGAGGTCACGTCCACGCTGGTGACCGGCTCGGCCGCCACCACCACCCAGCGCACCGGCGTGGGCGATTCGGCCACCGCCGCCAGCACCTTCTCGCGAAACAGCTCGGCGTTGGCAAAGAAAAGCGGGGCATCCCAGCGATACAGCACCAGGCCCGGCACGCGCTGCGCATTCGGGTAGCGCGTAATGTCGTGATAGCCGCCGATGCCCTGTACCTTGCCCATCACCGCCGAGTGGGGGCGCCAGCCGTCCCACAGGAACTCGATCACTGCGATCAGCACCGCAATGAGAATGCCCTGGATGGCACCGAATACCGTCACGCCGGCAAAGCAGGCCACCGACAACCAGAACTCCCAGCGCTGGATTCGGTACAGGCGCCCCAGGTCGCGGAACTCGAAGAGCCCCAGTGCGGCGGCAATCACCACGGCCGCCAGCGCCGAGCTCGGCAGGTTCTTCAGCAGGTTGGGCGCGGCAAACAGCAGCACCGCAATGGCCAGCGCGCCCACCACGCCGGTGAGCTGCGAGCGCGCACCGGCCGACTCGGCCACCGGCGTGCGCGACGAACTGCTGCTGATCGGCATGCCCTGGAAGAACCCCGCCGCGAGGTTGGCGGCGCCCAGGCCCACCATCTCCTGGTTCGGGTCCACCGGCGCGCGCAGCCTGGCCGCATACACCCGGGAGAGCACGCTGGTGTCGGCAAAGGCCACCAGCGCCACCGCCACGCCGCCCAGCAGCACGGGCTGCAGGTCGGCCCAGCCGATGATCGGCAGCGCCGGCGCCGGCAGGCCCTGCGGCAGCGGCCCCAGCACCGCCAGGCCCACGCGCTCGTGCAGGTCGAACAGGCCCGCCACCAGCGTGGCGCCCAGCACGGCAATGAGCACCGAGGGCAGGCGCGGAAAGCGCTTGAGCAGCAGGATGACCGCCAGCGTGCCCGCGCCCACGGCCAGCGAGGCTGGCAGGGTCTTGCCGTCCATCACGGCCTGCACGAAGCCGATGATCTGCCGCAAGGGACCGTCCGCCTTTACCGAGAAGCCGAAGAGCTTGGGCAGCTGGCTCAGCAGCACGGTGAACGCAATGCCGTTCATGTAGCCGTAGCGGATGGGCTTGGACAGCAGCTCGGTGATGAAGCCCAGTTTGGCCAGCCCGGCGACGATGCACACGAGCCCGGAGACCAGCGCCATGGCGCTGGCAAGCGCCACCGCGCGCGCCGGGTCGCCGGCGGCCAGCGGCGCCACCACCGCCAGGATCAGTGCCGCCAGCGCCGAGTCGGGGCCCAGCACCAGGATGCGGCTCGGGCCGAACAGGGCGTAGGCCAGCAGCGGAACGATGGTGGCGTAAAGCCCGTAGATGCCGCCGATGCCCGACGCCTCGGCATAGGCGATGCCCGCCGGCACCAGCATGGTGGTCAGCACCAGCCCGGCCACGATGTCGTGGCGCAGCCAGGCCGGGTCGTACTCGCGCAACAGGCGAAGGCCGGGCAGCCAGTGCATCAGCGGCGACCGCGCGCCGCTGTCGGCGTTCGCGGATGTGGTCAAGTCAGAAGGCCTCGGGCACGATCTTGCGGGGGTAGTCCGGCGGCGCGCTGGTCTTGACCTGTCGCTTGGGCAGCTTGATCTTCTCCCGCGGAACCTCTTCGTACGGGATCTGGCTGAGCATGTGCCGGATCATGTTCAGGCGGGCGCGCCGCTTGTCGTCCGAGGGCACCACGTACCAGGGCGCCCAGGGCGAATCGGTGGTCTTGAACATGTCGTCGCGGGCGCGCGAATAGTCGTCCCAGCGCGTGTAGGACTTGATGTCCATGGGCGAGAGCTTCCAGATCTTGCGCCCGTCCTCGATGCGGCCCATGAGCCGGCGCGTCTGCTCCTCGGGGCTTACCTCGAGCCAGTACTTGAGCAGGATGATCCCGGAATCGACGATGGCCCGCTCCACCAGCGGCGTGCCCTGCAGGAAGCGCTTGGACTGCTCCTCGCTGCAAAAGCCCATGACGCGCTCCACGCCGGCGCGGTTGTACCAACTGCGGTCGAAGATGACGATTTCCCCCGCCGCGGGCAGGTGGCCCATGTAGCGCTGGAAGTACATCTGCGACTTCTGCCGCTCGGTCGGGGCGGGCAGCGCAATCACGCGAAACACGCGCGGGCTCACCCGCTCGGTAATGGCCTTGATGGTGCCGCCCTTGCCGGCGCCGTCGCGCCCTTCGAACACGATGCAGACCTTCAGGCCGGCATGCTTGACCCACTCCTGCAGCTTGACCAGTTCGATGTGCAAGTCCTTCAAGGCCTTCTCGTAGTCCTTGTTGGACAAAGGCTCCTTCTTGGTGCGCTCGGCCGCCGCGGGGGGCGCGTCATCCGACACCGGGGTGGCCTGGGAAACGTCGTCGTCCATCCGGGCGCCTTGCCTGGCGCCCTTCCTGCCTTTGGTCATATGAGAAACTCCTCGCTCGACCGTCGCGCTGGCGTGTCTCTTGGCGGATGCCGCGCATGCTCCCTGTGTCGATTCCAGCAATCGGTTGTCTCGCGCCCCGCACCGGCTGTCAAGGGCCGGTGCGCGGGCCGATGCGGCAAGGCATCAAGGCACGTCGACCTTCTGCCAGCTGTCGTCGGGGTCGAAGCGCGTCATGGCGCGCGCGGTGGCATCGGTGCCGGCGCCCAGGTTCTTCTGGTAGACCACGCCTGCGTGGCTGACCATGAAGCTCATGACGCCCGACTCGCCCCAGCTCGCCGGCCAGGCGACCAGTGCGAAGCCGGCGCGCATGCGGCTGCCGATGAGGTAGTTGTACGCGCCCCCCGGCGCATGCGGCCCCTGCGCCTTCAGGATCTTGTAGTGGTAGCCGTGATAGCCCTCGCCCGGCAGGCCGGGGGTGAAGAGCGGGCCCAGCGGGCTCTCCGGCTCGCCCGGCTTGGTGACCCAGTACAGGCCGTCGTGCTTGCCCGGCGAACTGCCGAACTTCTGCGCGTACTCGAGCACGCCGTTCTTGTCGCGGTCGACCGAGGCGTACTCGCGCTGCGCGTCGTAGTAGGCCAGCACGGCATGCATGGCGGACAGCTCGTTGCGGCCGATGCGGCGCGTCTTCATCAGGTCCTGGCCGTCGCGCGGATCGAAGTGCCAGCCGCCCGCGCCCTTGACGATGGGGATGGGCAGCGTCCAGCCGGTGGCGCCGGCGCCCACGTAGGCGCGGCCGTCGCCATCGGCCACGACGCTGTGGCCCTTGGACCAGGCTTCCAGGAAGGTGTAGATGTCCTCGCGGTCGATCTCGCCGGTGGGCACGAAGCGCTTCCAGTCGGCGCCCAGCACGGTGCGCAGCGCGGCCTCGTCGTTGTTGACGATGGCGTTGAAGAAGGCCTGCGATGCGGCCTCGGCGCTGGGGTAGTTCTGCTGCGCAGCCGCCGGTGCCGAAAAGCCCAGGGCGAGTGCCGCGACGGCAGCGCCCGCCAGCGCATGGATGCGGTATTGGATGTGTTGCATGGTGTAGTGAACCTCGCGAATGGGTGGTGCTGAAGTGAGCGATGGGGCCGAACCGGCCTAGCGCCGTCCGCCGCCTCGCCCGCCTCCGCCACCACCACCTCCGCGGCCGCCGCCACCACCGCCGTGGAAGCCTCCACCGCCGCCGCGATTGCCGCCGGAGAACCCGCTGCTGCCTCCGCCACGGTTGCTGCTACCCATCGACTGCCGGCTGGCATTGCCTCGGTCGAAGCTCTGGCGTGCACCCTGGCCGTCGCCGGCGCCGCGCAGAGCGCTGTCGCCGGCTCGGTTGCTGACCTGGTGGGCGCCGCCGCCACGGTTGGCGCTGCCGCCAGCACGGTCACCACCGGCGCCGCCACGGTCGAAGCCACCGCCGGCACGGTCGCCACCGCCTGCCCGGTCGCCGGCACGTCCGCCCGCACGGTCGCCAGCGCGGTCGCCAGCGCGATCACCCGCGCGGTCTCCTGCGCCGCCGCGTTGGCCGGCGCGGTCTGCCGCCTGCTGGGCGCGCTCGCGCGTGCCGGGGTCGTTGCGCAGGCGGTCGCGCTCCTGGCCCGGGTCCATGCCGCGGTCGCGCAGGGCGCCCTCGGCTTGCTGGCGCTGCGCGTCGCGGCCGGCGTTGTCACGGCCACGGAAGTCGCTGCGCTGCGACGGGTCGCCCGCGCGGTTGTTGCCAAAGCGCTGCTGGCTGGCCTGATCGCGGTAGGGCACGCCCTTGCGGTTGGCCGCGTTGTGCTGGAACTTGGTCTGGTTGGCCGAGATCTGGCGGTTGGTGTTGATGCTGTTGTAGCGGTTGGTGTTGATGTTCACGTCGCCGCCGCCCCAGTTGCAGCCGCCCCACAGGGCGCCCACGGCCGCCACGCCCACGCCGAAGGCGATGCCCGTGGCCAGCGCCGCGCCGGGGTACCAGCCTGCATAGGGCGGGTAGTAGTAGGGCGGATAGGCCGGGTAGGGCCAGGCGCCGTAAACCACCGTCGGGTTGTAGGCCGGCACGTAGACCGTCTGCGGGTTGGTGGGCTCGATCTTGATGACGGTCTGCTGGGTCTGCGGCTCCTGCTCGACCGTCACCGTCTGCTGTTCGGTGGTCTTGAGGTTGCCGGTCTGTTGCGCCTTGGCGCGCAGGCGCTGGGCCGAATCGAGCACGTCCTTGGACGATGCGAGGAAGGCGTCGCCCAGGTTCTGCACCCAGTCGGGCTGGTCGCCCATCATCTGGATCACCTGGGGAAAGGCCACGAGCGACTGCACGCTCGGGTCCCAGGTCTGTTCCTGCACCGCCTTCACGGCGGCGTCGCCCGACTGCTTGGGGTTGGCTTTGGACCACTTGGCGGCTTCGGCCACGTCGGCCGGGTAGGTGGCCGCCATGAGCACCTGTGACAGCAGCGAGTCGGGATACAGCGCGATGGGCGCCATCATCTGGTCGATTTGTTCCTTGCTGAAAGTCTGCTGGGCCATGGCCAGCGATGCGCCCAAAGCCAGGAACGTTGCGAACAGCGTTCGCATGAACCGGGAAGCCAGTCGATACATGAAAGCTCCTTTGTTTTGTGACCCGCCGCGTTGCGGCCAGGCCGGGTGCGGCCCTCCTTGGCGCACCGTGCGGCCGAGCATAGCGGGGCGTATGCGGGGCCGCAATCTCGAAAGGGAACTCGTGTCGACGGGGCGACGCACCAGCGCGAACACGGCCGCGTGGGCCGTGCCGAAGGTGGGAATGCGTGGGTGGAAAAAGGCGCCGTCAGGGCGCCACCATCAGGGCGCCAGGTGCAGGCGCGACAGCCGCGACAGGCGAATGCGCCACGACGCCAGCCCTTGCCAGAACGTGCGGTGCTGCGCCTGGGTGCGCACGGGCGATGCCGGCGGTGCTTCACGCTGCGCGGCCAGCCATTCGAGCACGGTGGCGACCCGCTGGATCTTCTCGGGGTCTTCGTCCACGCGCTGGCGCCATTGCTGGCTCAGCTCGCGCAACTGTGCGCTGTTCAGCCGTGCGGGCGGTGGGTGGGAAGAGGATTGCTGCGACGTGGGGATGTGTGACATGCCTGCGATTGTTCCCGTCGCAGCCGCCCTTGCCATCCCCAGAATGGCGTAAAGGCCATCGATCGAATGGCCATAACGTGAAAAAAAAGCGCCCCGAGGGGCGCTTTACTTTTTGAAGCGAGAAACAGGTCAGGCCGCGGCGGCCTTCACCTTCAGGCGCCAGGCGTGCAGCAGCGGCTCGGTGTAGCCGCTGGGCTGCTCGATGCCCTTGAACACCAGGTCCTGCGCGGCCTGGTAGGCGGCGCTGGTCTTGAAGTTGCCGGCCATGTTCCTGTAGAGCGCGTCGCCCGCGTTCTGCTTGTCCACCACGGCGGCCATGCGCTCGAAGGTGGCGTTGACCTGTTCCTTGGTCACCACCCCGTGCAGCAGCCAGTTGGCGATGTGCTGGGCGGAGATGCGCAGCGTGGCGCGGTCTTCCATCAGGCCCACGTTGTGGATGTCGGGCACCTTGGAGCAGCCCACGCCCTGGTCGATCCAGCGCACAACGTAGCCCAGGATGCCCTGCACGTTGTTGTCCAGCTCGGCTTGCTTGTCCGCATCGCTCCAGTTGGGCGTGGCGGTGATCGGCGGCTGCAGCAGGTCGGCCAGGATGGCGTCGCGCTCGGCTTCGGCGTCGATCTTCTCCAGCTCCTGCTGGACTTGCGCCACGTTCACCTGGTGGTAGTGCAGCGCGTGCAGCGTGGCGGCGGTGGGCGAGGGCACCCAGGCGGTGTTGGCGCCTGCCTTGGGGTGGGCGATCTTGGCCTTGAGCATGTCGGCCATCAGGTCGGGCATGGCCCACATGCCCTTGCCGATCTGCGCCTTGCCGCGCAGGCCGCAGTTCAGGCCCGTCAGCACGTTGTTGCGCTCGTAGGCGGCAATCCACTTGGTGTTCTTGATGTCGCCCTTGCGCAGCATCGGGCCGCCGTACATGGCGGTGTGCATCTCGTCGCCGGTGCGGTCCAGGAAGCCGGTGTTGATGAAGGCCACGCGCGCCGGGGCGGCGGCAATGCTGGCCTGCAGGTTCACGCTGGTGCGGCGTTCTTCGTCCATGATGCCCAGCTTGACGGTGTTGGGCGCCAGGCCCAGCACCTTCTCGACGGCGCCGAACAGCTCGTTGGCAAAGGCCACTTCGGCCGGGCCGTGCATCTTCGGCTTGACGATGTAGATGCTGCCGGTGCGCGAGTTGCGAATTCCGTTGGCGCCCTTGCCCTGCAGGTCGTACATGGCGATGGCGGTGGTGATGACCGCGTCCATGACGCCCTCGGGGATTTCCTTGCCGTTCGCCCACAGGATGGCCGGGTTGGTCATCAGGTGGCCGACGTTGCGCACGAACATGAGCGAGCGGCCATGCAGCTTGACTTCGCCCTTGCCGCCGGGTGCGGTGTAGACGCGGTCGGCGTTCAGGCGGCGGGTGAAGGTCGTGCCGCCCTTGCTCACTTCTTCCGTCAGCGTGCCCAGCTGGATGCCCAGCCAGTTGCTGTAGGCCAGCACCTTGTCTTCCGCGTCCACCACGGCCACGGAGTCTTCCAGGTCCAGGATGGTGGAAAGGGCGGATTCCACCACCACGTCGCTCACGCCGGCGGCGTCGGTCTTGCCGATGGCCGTGCTGCGGTCGATCTGGATGTCCAGGTGGATGCCGTTGTGCTTGAGCAGCACCGACGAGGGCGCAGCCGCGTCACCCTGGTAGCCGGCGAATACGGCCGGGTCCTTCAGGCCGGAGCTGGCGCCGCCCTGCAGCGCGACGGCCAGCTGGCCGTCCTTCACGCTGTAGCCGGTGGCATCCTTGTGCGAGCCGCTGGCCAGCGGCGCGGCCTGGTCGAGCACGTCGCGTGCAAAGGCGATGACCTTGGCGCCGCGCACCGGGTTGTAGCCCTTGCCCTTCTCGGCGCCGCCTTCTTCGGAAATGGCGTCGGTGCCGTAGAGCGCGTCGTACAGCGAGCCCCAGCGGGCATTGGCGGCGTTGAGCGCGTAGCGGGCGTTGAGAATGGGCACCACCAGCTGCGGGCCGGCCTGCAGGGCCAGCTCGGCATCGACGTTGGCGGTGGTGGTCTTCACGCCCTTGGGCTGCGGCTGCAGGTAGCCGATCTTTTCCAGGAATGCGCGGTAGCCGGGCATGGCCGCGGGCGTGATCGGGCCGGGGTTGGCCTTGTGCCAGGTGTCCATTTCGGCTTGCAGGCGGTCGCGCTCGGCCAGCAGGGCCTCGTTCTTGGGCGCGAATTCGCTGACGATGGCGTCGAAGCCTTTCCAGAACGATGCGCTCTGGATGCCGGCGCCGGGCAGCACTTTTTCTTCGATGAAGCGGTGCAGTTCGGTGGCCACTTGCAGGCCATGGACGGTGGTGCGTTGAGTCATGGGGCGTTACTTCCAGAAGATAGAGATCGCGTAGCGCGCGTGGCAGGCGGCGCGTGAGGCCGATGCGGCGGGAATGAGGCCGGACGCAGGGGGCACGGCAGCGCCAACGCGCTTGAACCAGTACTGTATTTGATACCGGGCGAACTATTAAGAGCCTTGTAAGCGATTGATTAATGACAAAATTGCACCTAATCGACAGGAGTGCCAGGTGCGCAATGTCAAAATGGGTTCGATTTCCCGCATCCCAAGGAGCCGTCCGATGCCTTCGGACCCCAAGCACATGGCGCCTGCCGTACTTATCAGCGAAGTCGGGCCGCGCGACGGCCTGCAATCGGTCAAGACCACCATGCCCACCGCAGACAAGCTGCGCTGGATCGACGCGCTGCATGCCGCCGGCCTGCGCGAGATCGAGGTGGCGTCGTTCGTGCCCGCCCGGCTGCTGCCGCAGATGGCCGACGCGGCCGAGGTCGTGCGCCATGCCGCGCGCCTGCCCGGCCTGACGGTGATGGCGCTGGTGCCCAACCGCAAGGGCGCGCAGGCCGCGCTCGAGGCCGGGGCCCACAAGCTGACCATGCCGGTGTCGGCCAGCAGCGCCCATTCGCAGGCCAACGTGCGCAAGACGCCCGCCGAGATGGTGGAAGAAGTGCGCGCCATTTCCGAGCTGCGCCGCGAGCTGGCGCCCGGTGCCGGCCTGGAAGTCGGCATTTCCACCGCCTTCGGCTGCACCCTGCAGGGCCTGGTGCCCGAAGACGAGGTCATCCGCCTGGCCGCGCAATGCGTGGAGGCCGGCGCCGACGACGTGGGCCTGTCCGATACCGTGGGCCATGCCAACCCGGCCCAGGTGCGGCGCCTGTTCCGCCGGCTGCGGGCCGAGATCGGCGAACATGCCGGCGCCGCCCACATGCACAACACCCGCGGGCTGGGCATTGCCAACTGCCTGGCGGCCTGGGACGAAGGCGTGCGAACCTTCGACGCCTCGCTGGGCGGCCTGGGCGGCTGCCCTTACGCGCCGGGCGCCTCGGGCAACGTCGTCACCGAAGACCTGGTCTTCATGTTCGAGGCCATGGGCGTCGCCACGGGCATCGACATCGCCAGGCTCGTCGCGGCACGGGCCCCGCTCATGGCGGGCCTGCCCGGCGAGCCGATCTATGGCATGACGGCCGAGGCCGGCCTGCCCCTGGGCTTCGTGCCCGGCACTTCCGTTCGAGCATGAATACCGACAGCAATTCCTCTTCATCCGCCAGTCCGGCCGCACCGCTGCCCTATTTCGGCGTGCGCGTCGTCGAGTTCACCCACATGGTGATGGGCCCGACCTGCGGCCTGCTGCTGGGCGACCTGGGCGCCGAGGTGATCAAGGTCGAGCCCATCGAGGGCGACAGCACGCGCCGCCTGCTGGGCTCGGGCGCCGGCTTCTTCCCGACCTTCAACCGCAACAAGAAGAGCATTGCGCTCGACTTGAAGAAGCCGGAGGGCATCGAGGCGGCCCTGCGCCTCATTGCCAGCGCCGACATCGTCAGCGAGAACTTCAAGCCCGGCACCATGAAGAAGCTGGGCCTGGACTACGAGACGCTGCGCCGCATCAACCCGCGCCTGATCTATGTCAGCCTCAAGGGTTTCCTGCCCGGCCCCTACGACCACCGCACCGCGCTGGACGAAGTGGTGCAGATGATGGGCGGCCTGGCCTACATGACCGGCCGCGAGGGCGACCCGCTGCGAGCGGGCACCAGCGTGAACGACATCATGGGCGGCATGTTCGGCGCCATCGGCGCCATGGCGGCGCTGCGCCAGCGCGAGCTCACCGGCAAGGGCTGCGAGGTGCAGTCGGCCCTGTTCGAGAACAACGTGTTCCTGGTGGCGCAGCACATGATGCAGTTCGCTGCTACCGGCAAGGCGGCCGACCCCATGCCCAGCCGCATCTCGGCCTGGGGCATCTACGACGTGTTCACGGTCAAGGACGGCGAGCAGATCTTCCTGGCCGTGGTGAGCGACAAGCAGTGGGCCGTGTTCTGCAAGGCCTTCGGCCTGATGGACATGCATGCCGACCCGCGCCTGGCCACCAACAACGACCGGGTCCGTGCACGCGAGTGGCTCATGCCGCAGCTGCGCTCGCGCCTGGCGGATTTCCGCGCCGCCGACCTGGCCAAGGTATTCGAAGAGAACGAACTGCCGTTCGCGCCCATCACCAAGCCTCAAGACCTGTTCGACGACCCGCACCTGAACGCCACGGGCGGCCTGGCGCCGGTGCGCATGAACGACGGCAGCACGTCCAAGGTGCCGCTGATGCCCTTTACCGTGGGCGGCGAGCGCCCCGGCATCCGCCTGCAGCCGCCCACGCTGAACGAGCACGGTGCGCAACTGCTGCGCGAGGTGGGCTACAGCGACGAGCAGATCGCCAGCCTCGTCCAGCAGGGCGCCACCACCCGCAACGGCTGAGAGGATGGACCGCCTCAAGCAGCTCGAATCCTTCGTCGCCATTGCCACCCGCGGCAGCCTGACGGCGGCTGCCAAGGCCGAGGGCGTGGCGCCGGCCATCATGGGGCGCCGGCTCGACGGACTGGAGCAGCGCCTGGGCGTGAAGCTGCTGGTGCGCACCACGCGGCGCATCTCCCTCACCCATGAGGGCAGCGCCTTCCTGGAAGACTGCCAGCGCCTGCTCGTGGAGCTGGCCAATGCCGAGGCCAGCGTGAGCGCCGGCCGCGTGAAGGCCAGCGGCCACCTGCGGGTGACGGCGCCTGCAGGCTTCGGCC
>JAFECZ010000115.1 GCA_018241905.1 Pseudomonadota bacterium | reverse complement strand
CAATGACACCTCGGGCCAGTTGCGCTTTCCGGCCGGGCCCGATGCGGTGGCGCTGGCCCACGCCGGCTGAACTCAAAAAAAGGCCGACCCCGAAGGGCCGGCCGAGCCTCGATTCAAAGAAAAAGATAAGTGAGGACGCCCGCTCAGGCCTGCCCGAGGTACGCGCGCTCGAGCGCCGGGTCGTCGCGCAGCGCATTGGCGGTGTCCGCATGGACCACCGCGCCGGATTCCATCACGTAGCCGCGGTCGGCCACCGCCAATGCCAGGGCGGCCATCTGGTCCACGAGCAGGATGGTCATGCCCTGGTCGCGCAGGTCGGCCAGCACCTTGAACAGCTCGTTGATCAGCGCCGGCGCCAGGCCCAGCGAGGGCTCGTCCAGCAGCAGCACCTTCGGCTTGGCGATCAGGCCGCGCGCAATGGCCAGCATCTGCTGCTCGCCGCCCGACAGCAGGCCCGCGCGGCCATGCATGCGCCGGGAGATCGACGGGAAGCGCTGCACCATCTCTTCCACCTCGCCGGGCTTGAGGTCGGTGCGGGTGTAGGCGCCCATGCGCACGTTGTCGAGCACCGACATCTCGGGGAACACCTGCCGTCCCTCGGGCACCAGCACCAGGCCCTCGCGGGCGATGCGGTGCGGCGCGAGCTTGGCGATCTCCTTGCCCAGGAACATGACGCTGCCGTCGCTGGGCTTGAGCAGGCCCGACAGCGACTTCATCACCGTCGACTTGCCCGCGCCGTTGGCACCCAGCACCGCCACCAGTTCGCCCTGGTGCAGTTCCAGCCCCACGTCGTGCAGCACCTTCGTGCCGCCGTAGCCGGCATGCAGTCCCTTGACCGTGAGCAGCGCCTCGGGCACCGCCTGCCAGCCCGGTGCGCGCGGGCTGGTGGTGAACTGCGCGCCGCCCAGGTAGGCCTCGATCACCGCCTTGTCGGCACGCACCGCTTCCGGCTTGCCGTGCGCCAGGCGCCGGCCCGCGTCGAGCACCACCAGGTGGTCGGAGATGCCCATCACCAGCGTCATGTCGTGCTCGATGAGCACCACTGCCAGGCCCGCATCCGCGATGGTGCGAAGCAGCTTGGCCAGCGCCACCTTGTCGGAATGGTTCAGGCCCGCGGCCGGTTCGTCGAGCATCAGCACGCCGGGCCGCAGCGCCAGCGCGCGGGCGATTTCCAGCAGGCGCTTGTCGATGTGGGCCAGGTCGCCCGCCGTGCGCTGCAGGTCGCCCTGGTAGCCCACGTAGTCCAGCAGCGCCCGCGCCCGGTGCACCGCCGCGCTGCCCGCTTCGGATTCCAGGTCGTTCACCGGCGAATGCAGCGCGCCGCCTTCCATGGCCACCAGCAGGTTCTCCAGCACGGTCATCTGGTCGAACAGCTGCGGCGTCTGGAAGGTGCGCGCAATGCCGGCGCGCGCCACCTTGAAGGCCGGCTGGCCCGCCAGGTCGACCGAGCCCAGCCGCACCACGCCGGCACTGGGCCGGTAGAAGCCGCAGATCAGGTTCAAGAGCGTGGTCTTGCCCGCGCCGTTGGGCCCGATGATGCTGGTGACCTGCCCCGACTCCATGCGGGTGGACACGTCCGACACCGCCTTCAGCCCGCCGAAGGAGATGCCCAGGGTGTCGATGACGAGCGATTCGCGCGTCGGGCGCGCGCCCACCAGCAGTTGCGCCGAGACGGGCGCCTGGGCCGGCTCTTCGGGGCGCGCGCGGCTCCAGCGCTTGGCCAGCGCACCGGCCACGCCACTGGGCGCAAAGCGCAGCACCGCCAGCAGCAGGATGCCGAACAGCAGCACGCGGTACTCGGCCAGGTCCGACAGCGCCTCGGGCAGTGCCACCACGATGGCCGCGCCGATCACCGGCCCGTAGGTACGGCCCGAGCCGCCGATGACCACCGCCAGCACGAACAGGATCGACTGGAAGAAGTTGAAGGCGCTGGGCGTGACGAAGGTCGTGGCCACCGCATAGAACGAGCCGGCAATGCCCGCCAGCACCGCCGACAGCGTGAAGGCCAGCGTGCGCACCGCCAGCGGGTTCACGCCCATCGAGCCGGCCGCAATCTCCGAGTCGCGCACCGCGCGCATCGCCAGGCCCCAGCTGCTGCGCACCATGAGCTTGTAGAACACCAGCGTCGCCAGCATGAGCAGGATGGCGGCCACCGCCACGCCGCGCTCGCCGATGGACCAGCTGCCCAGCGTCGGGTAGGGAATGTTCATGATCCCGTTCTGGCCGCCGGTCACGTGCTCCCACTCCACCGCGGTGAACTCCACCACGAAGCCGAAGGCGATGGTGACCATGGCCAGGTACGGCCCCTTCACCCGCAAGGCCACCAGGCCGAGCAAGGCACCCAGCACGCCGGTGATGAGTACGCTCACCGGCAGCGTCCACCAGAAGCCCCAGCCCAGCTTGGTGCTGAGCGCGGCCGTGGCGTAGGCGCCAATGGCGTAGAAGCCGACGTGGCCGAAGGAGACGAGGCCGGTCAGGCCCATGAGCACGTTCAGGCCCACGCCCACGATGACGGTGAGCGCGCCGATGACCAGCAGGAACAGGTAGTACTGGTCCGCAAGGCCGGCGAACACCAGCGTGGTTGCGGCCAGCGCCAGCAGGATGGAGTCGCGTGGTGCTTTCATACCTTCTTCACCCCTGCCTTGCCCAGCAGGCCGTGCGGACGCACGGCCAGGGCGATGATCACCAGGCCGAAGGCCAGGATGTTGGTGTAGGCCGACCCCAGCATGGAGGTGATGAGCGCCTCCACGATGCCGAAGATGAAGCCCGCGAGCACCACGCCGCGCGCGCTGCTCAGGCCGCCCAGGATGCCCACCGCGAAGGCCTTCACGCCGAACAGCGTGCCCATCTCGGCGGACACCGAGAACAACGGCGCGATCAGGATGCCGGCAATGCCGGCCAGCACCGTCGATGCGGCGTAGCAATACATGACCGCGCGCGGCACGTCCACGCCCATCAGGCTGGCGGCCTGCGGGTTCTGCACCACCGAGAGCAGCGCCTTGCCGTACTTGGTGTGGGTCGAGAAGGTATGCAGGCCCGAGGCCACGCCGATGGCCACCACCAGGATGGCGATCTGCAGCGGCGACACCGCCAGCCCGCCCACCGAGAAGGCCTCGCCCGACACGGGCAGCACCAGCGAACGCGGCTCCTTGCCGAAGGTGAACATCACCGTGTGCTCAAGGATGATGCCCACCGCGATGGTGGCCATGAGCCATGCATTGGAGCCTGCACGCACGAAGGGCCGCACTGCCGTGCGCTCGATCAGCATGCCCCACAGCGCGCACAGCACCAGGGCTGCGACGATCGCCAGGGCGATCGGCCAGCCCCAGGCGGCCGAGAAGATGTAGCAAAGCACCGCGCCCAGCATGAGCGAGGTGCCTTGCGCAAAGTTGACCGTGTTCGACACGGCAAATGTGATGTGGAAGCCCAGTGCCAGGAGGCCGTACATGCCCCCCATGCACAGGCCCGAGACGAGTGCCAGAGATATCAATTTATGTCTCCATCGTTATGGGGCCCGTGGCGAGGCCCTCTTTCAATCAACCACCACTTGCTCGCACTTCTTCAAGGTCAAAGAGCTGCAACCAGCCCGTCGGAGCGCGGATCGGACGCGCCCGAGATCATTCCGTTGGGGTGGCGCACCAGCGCGCCGGCATGCCCCACGAAATCGGAGAAGCCGGGGATCAGCTCCACGTCGTGGCCCGCTTCGCGCAGCGCCGCGACCACCGCCGGGTCGAGCCGGTCCTCGACCTTCAGGCTCACGCTCATCTGGCCCCAGGTGCGGCCCAGCAGCCAGCGCGGCGCCGTCACCGCCTGCTGCAGGTCCTGGCCGAACATCGCGTAGCGGCTGAAGACCGCGGCCTGGCTCTGCGGCTGGCCGTCGCCGCCCATGTTCCCGTAGACCATTTCGCGGCCGTCCGAGAGCCTGGCCAGCGCCGGGTTGAGCGTGTGGAAGGGCTTGCGGCCCGGCTCGAGCGCAATGTGCGAGGACGGATCGAGCGAGAAGCTCGAGCCGCGGTTCTGCCAGTTGATGCCCATGTCCTGCAGCACCACGCCGGAGCCGAACTCCCAGTACACGCTCTGGATGTAGCTCACCGAGCAGCCTTCGCTGTCCATCGCGCCCATCCACACCGTGTCGCCCTTGATGGCCGGCTCGGGCCAGGGACGCGCACGGGCCGGATCGATGGCCTTGGCCCGCTCGTCCAGCGCCGCGGCGGTGAGGAAGCCGGCCGGATCGACCGTCATCGCCTCGGGGTCGCCCACATGGCGGTTGCGCACCAGGAAGGCCTGCTTGGTCGACTCGACCAGGCCGTGCACGTGGGCAAAGCTGTCGACCGTCGCACCTTCACGGATGCGGTCGAAGATGCCCAGGATCATGAGCGAGGCCAGGCCCTGCGTGGGCGGCGGCATGTTGTAGCCCGTGCCCACCGACAGCTTCACCTCCAGCGGCGTGACCAGCGAGGCATGGTGGCGCTGCAGGTCCTGCAGGCGCACGGGGCTGCCCAGGCGCTCCAGTTCGGCGGCCAGCGCATGCGCGACCTCGCCGCGGTAGAAGTCCGACAGGCCGCGCTGGGCCAGTTGCTCCAGCGTGGACGCCAGCGCCGGAAAGCGCTGCACGCTGCGCACGTCCGGCAAGGCGCCATCGCGCAGGAAGGCCTTGGCGAAACCTGGCTGCGGCTCCAGCTCCTCGCGGAACTTCTGCGTGTAGTCGATCTGGCTCTGCGTGACCGGGGCGCCGTTGCGCGCATACCAGATCGCGTCTTGCAAGATGCGCGACAGCGGCAGCTTGCCGCCGGCGTGCTCCAGCGCCGCCTGCCAGCCCGACACGGCGCCGGCCACGGTGTTGGCGGCCAGCGGACCGCGCGATGGAATCGCCGTCTCGTGCCCGGCATTGCGGTACCAGTCGCGCGTGGCCAGGCCCGCGGCGCGGCCGCAGGCTTCCACGCCGCGCGGCGCCTTGCCCGGCTGGCTGATCAGCCAGAAGCCGTCGCCGCCGATGCTGTTCATGTGCGGGTACACCACGGCAATCACCGCGGCGGCCGCCACCATCGCCTCGACCGCATTGCCGCCGTCGCGCAGCACGCCGGCACCGGCCTGCGCGGCCAGGTGATGCGGCGCGGTCACCATGCCGCGCGGGGAACTCAGCGCCCTCAGCATGCCGACTTCGCCTGTGCGAGTGCCATCACCGCCTGCGTGAAGCAGCCCATGGGCGAGCGCACGATGCCCGCGCCGATCTGCCCCACACCGGCCTGCTTGTGCGCGATGCCGGTGGTCACCACCGGGCGCATGCCGTTGTCCACCACCTTGCGGATGTCGATACCGCACGGTGCGCCGGCAAAGTCCAGGTTCGGCAGCGACAGGGCCGCATTTCGCGCGGTGGTGATCTCGTACATCTCGCGCGAGTAGCCCACCGCCTGCGCCACCGTGCCGCCCACCAGTTGCACCAGGGCCGGCGAGGCCGCCAGCGACGAGCCGCCGTAGCCGGCCGTCTCGCAGATGGCGCTGTCGCCCAGGTCGGGGTTGCCGTCGGTGGCCACGTAGCCGGGGAAGTACAGGCCTTCGGGCATTTCCGAAGGCGCCTGGAACCACTGCTTGCCCAGGCCGCTGACGCGCACGCCGGTGGTCACACCGTTGCGCGCGATGGCGGTGACGATGCTGCAGTTCTCGATACCGTGCACGGCGTCCATCGTGGCCTTGGAAGATGTCATCGACAGGTTCAGGAAGAACTGGGAGTTACCCGCGATGAATTCGAGCGTCTCGCGGATCGGGCCGCGGTCGCCCGGCGCGTCGGCCAGCGGCACAGAGATGGCGGCCAGGAACTGCAGCGTGGCCGCGGCATTGCGGCTGTGAACCTCGTCGCCCATCAGCAGCGCCTGCGCCTGGATGGCGCGCAGGTCCAGCCCGCCGATGGCGCGCACCGCCGTCTGCAGCGTGGGAGCCAGCACGTTCTCGATCCAGCGCAGGCGGTCGATCACGTCCTGCCCGTTGGCGCCGAAGCGCAGCACGCGGCCGATGCCCTCGCTCATGTTCGAGTAGGCCATGTTGCCGAAGGTCTCGTTGCGCACCACGAACACCGGCATCGACGAAGAGATCACGCCGGCCATCGGGCCGACGGCGCCGAAGTCGTGGCACTGGGCGAACTTGAACTCGCCGCGGCCCAGCATCTCCTCGGCCTGGGCTTCGGAGTCGGCCCAGCCTTCGTACAGCACCGCGCCGACCATGGCGCCGCGCATCGGGCCGCACATCTTGTCCCAGGCAATGGGCGCGCCGGCATGCAGCAGCGTGCGGCCGATGTCGGGCCACACGTCGCGGGCGTGCAGCGCCACGTCCACCAGCATGGGCTGTGCGGAGGTGATGCGCTCGACAGCCTCCTTGTTGGCCAGGTCGATGCGCGAGCCGATGCAGTCGGGGTCGTCGGCATCGCCCGTCAGGTTGGCCAGGGCCCAGGCCAGCGATGCATCCGCATCGCCCGGCGGCTGCCAGTCCAGTTGCAGGGCCTGGCCGCCACGCTCGGTCACGCTGCGCGTGAACGACTCCAGACCCACGTTCATGACAGACAGACCGTCTTGTTCGAGAAGCGCGACACTCATGGTTTCTCCTTGGTATTCCTTGGGGCGCCCGTGTTTACGGGACGATCCTTGTTCCTGCGGTGCCCTGCAGCGCGCCGTGCAGGCATTCGATCGAGGTGATGATCACTTCGGTGCCGCCGGCGTCCAGGTAACGCAGCGCGGCTTCGATCTTGGGGCCCATGCTGCCGGGCGGGAATTGCCCGTCGGCATGGTGGGCGCGCGCTTCGGCGGCCGTCATGCGGTCGATGGCGCGCTGCGTCGGCTTGCCGAAATCCACCGCCACGCGGTCCACGCCGGTCAGCATCACGAGCGACTGCGCGCCCAGTTGAGCGGCCAGCATGGCGCTGGTCAGGTCCTTGTCGATCACGGCGGACACGCCGTGGTAGCAGCCCTTTTCATCTCGCGTGACCGGGATGCCGCCGCCACCGACGGTGATCGGGATCACGTTGGCCGCCAGCAGCGCTTCCATGGCGCCCAGCTCGACGATGCGCACGGGCTGCGGCGAAGGCACCACGCGCCGGTAGCCGCGGCCCGAGTCCTCGACGAAGCGCCAGTCCTGCTCGCGGGTGAGCTGCTCGGCGTCGGCCTCGCTGAAGAAGCGGCCCACCGGCTTGGTCGGGTTGGCAAAGCCGGGGTCGTTGGCGTCCACCTCCACCTGCGTGACGATGGAGCTCACCTCCATGTCCACGCCGTGCTCGTGCAGCACGTTGGCCAGCGTCTGCTGCAGCATGTAGCCCATGCCGCCTTGCGAATGGGCCACGCACACGTCCATGGGCATGGGCGGCAGCTCGTTGGCGGTGCGCGCCATGCGGAACAGGATGTTGCCCACCACCGGCCCGTTGCCGTGGGTAACGACGATCTTGAAGCCCTCTTGCACGATGCGCGCAAGGTGCTCGCAGGCCTGCGCCATCAGCGAGATCTGCTCCGAGGCCAGGCCCTTGATGTTGGGCGGATAGGCGGCGTTGCCGCCGAAGGCGATGACGACGCGGCGCTGGGCCGCACGGAGGTCGCGCTGCGCGGCGACGGCGTCGATTCGGCTGTTCATCACTTCACCGCTTCCAGAGTGGGTTTCTTGGCACGCGCCGCGGCGCGCAGTCCGATCTCGCCGGCCATGCGGGCCGCCGCCGTGCTGCTGGGCAGCACCAGGGCGCCGGCTTCGCGCAGTCGGGCCTGCTGCGCCGACAGGCGCTGCGGGTCGCGCTCGGTGCCGCACACGAAGGTGACCACCGACAGGTGGCGCCCCGCCTTGGCGCACGAGGCCTTGGCTGCGGCGATGGCGGGTGCCAGCGCGCCGGCCGGATCCTCGTGGCCGGCGTAGCCCAGCACCACGTCCAGCACGATCACGGCGGTGGCCGGGTCGGCCGCCTCGCGCTCGATGTGCTCCAGGCGGGCGCTCGGGTCGATCATGGGATGCGGGCGGCCCACGGTGTATTCGTCGTCGCCCAGGTCGATGGCCTCGTGGCCGTCCTGCGCGCCCAGGCCCAGGCGGTTCCACAGGATCTGCGCCTCGGAGGCGAAGGTGCCGCCCGAGAACAGGCCGCGCACCGCGCGCTGCGTGGGCGCCAGGCTTTCCACCTCGCCCTGCGCCGCGCGCACCGCCTCTTCGCTCTGGCGCGAAGGCGAATAGGGCTTGCCTTCGAGCAGCGCCACGGCGCCCGCGGCGGCATCGAAGAGCGTGGTGGCCACCACGATGTGCGGCGGCAGCTTGCGCGCCGGCGCCTCGGCGCCGAGGAACAGCACCACGGCCGGCTTGCCCACCGCCTCGAGCTGCTCGAAGATGCGCGCGGCCACCTCGGGTGCCGGCGGCTTGGAGACGATGCCGATCACCCGCGTGGCGGGGTCGGCGGCCAGCAGGTCGATGGCCTGGCGCATCGTGCTGCCGCCGATCTCGGCGTACACATCGCGCCCGCCGGTGCCGATGGCGTGGCGGATGCCGTGGCCCTGCGTGTCGATCTGGCTGCTGACTTCCTGCAGGCCGGTGCCCGATGCGCCCACCAGGCCGATGGCGCCGTCGCGCACCACGTTGGCAAAGCCCAGCGGCGTGCCGCGGATGATGGCGGTGCCGCAGTCGGGGCCCATGACGAGCAGGCCCTTGCGCGCGGCCACTTCCTTGAGTGCGCGCTCCTGCTCCAGCGGCACGTTGTCGCTGAACAGGAAGACGTGCATGCCCTTGCGCAGCGCCTTCATGGCCTCGCCGGCGGCGTAGGGGCCGGGCACGGAGATCTGCGCCAGCACGGCGTCGGAGCGGGTGCTTGCCATGCCGATGGAGCGCAGCGGCAGCTTGAAGCCTTCGCCGCCGCCGTCGTCCTTCTTCTGCGAGCCCTCGAGCTGCGCGGAGACATCGGCCAGCGCAATGGCGACCAGCTCATCGGTGTCCGCCTCGATGCTGACCATCACGTCGCCGGGGCGCGCGGCCTCGAACGCGGGATCGAGCAGCCCGGAGGCGTCCATGATCGCCTTGTTGGCGGGGGTTCCCATGAGCAAGGTCACGCGCTTCACGCCTTCTTGGGCCAGCACGAGCTGCCCGATGCGCATCAACGCAACTGAATCCTTGTACAGGTTCGGTTTGATAGAGACGGAGACTGGCACGTGGATACCTTTCGTCGATTCGGTGCAACGGTGGTGTTGTGCGGGCACTGTATGAATGGGGTGCATGGGGTGTCCAGACGGCATCGGATATGTTTAAGATTCACGCCGTGGATAACAGCCTCCGCCTCAGTTCCCTGGACCTGAACCTGCTCGTGGTGTTCGACGCGATCCTCAAGGACCGCAACATCACCGCCGCAGGCAGGCGCATCGGCCTCTCGCAGCCCGCGATGAGCAATGCGCTTGCGCGCCTGCGCAAGACCTTCAACGACCCGCTTTTCGTGCGCACCGGCGGGGGCATGCAGCCCACCCCTTACGCCGAGATGCTGGGCCCGCCGATACAGCGCGCGTGCGAGCTCGTGGCCAACTCGCTGAACATCGACACCACCTTCGAGCCGCTGTCGGCCACCTGCACTTTCAACTTCTACGTGACCGACATCGGCGCGGCGGTTTTCCTGCCGAAATTGCTGCGCACGATGGTGCAGCGCGCACCCAATGCCAAGGTCAACGTGCTGCGCATTCCGGAGTACGGCGAGCAGGCCGCCATGGCCTCCGGCGACGTCGACCTGGCCATCGGTTTTTTCCCCGATCTGCGAGCGGGTTTCTACCAACAGCGTTTGTACGTAGACAACTTCGTTTGCCTCATGCGCGCCGACCATCCGCATGCCCACAGCCCGGTCGGCATGGAGGAGTTCATGGACATGCGGCACGCCATCATCACCACGCCCGGCACCGGCCATGCGGCGGTGGTCCAGCGTGCGTTTGCGCGGCACCGGCTGCCGGTGGCGCTGACCATTCCGCACTTCACCGCGGTGCCCATCATCGTGAGCCAGTCCGACTACGTGGTGACGGTTCCGCGCCGCCTGGCGCTGGCCTTCTCGGACTTCCCCGGCATCAAGATGATCGAGCCGCCCATCAAGATCCCGTCCTTCGAGATCAAGCAGCACTGGCACGAGCGCTACCACCACGATCCGGCCAACCGCTGGATCCGCTCGCTCATTGCCGAAGTGCTGGTGCAGTAGGCCGCGGCGGCGCGGCGCCGCCTTTTGGGGGCACCACCCCTTTATTCAGTTCATGAATTCGGACTATGCGCCTGGGGAGGCTACGCAGCGCCCGGTGCTGGGACTAAATTGCGCTGGCATTCCACACCCGTACAAAAGGAGACAAGCATGCCCGCAACCACTTCCAGCCGAATGCAGATTGCGCGCCGGCACCTGATCGCCGCCGCCTGCGGCGTCCTGCTCGCCGGCCCGGCACTCGCAGCCGACCCCGTGAAGATCGGCCTGGTGACGGCCTTGTCCGGCCAGTCGGCCAAGGCCGGCGAAGCCATCCAGCGCGGCCTGACGATTGCCATCGACGAGATCAATGCCAAGGGCGGCGTGCTCGGCGGACGGCAGCTGCAGCTGGTGCGCCGCGACGACGAGGCCAACCCCGCCAAGGGCCAGGTGGCCGCGCGCGAGCTGATCTTCAAGGAAAAGGTGGCGGTGCTGATCGGCGGCCTCGACACCCCCGTGTCGCTGGCGATCATCCAGATCACCAACGAGCAGAAGGTGCCCTTCATGGGCCCATGGGCCGCGGGCACGCCCATCACCCACAACGGCGCCAACCCCAACTACGCATTCCGCGTCTCGGCCGTGGACGAGATCGTGGACAAGGCCATGCTGCAGTACGCGCAGAACAAGTACTCGGTCAAGAGCCCCGGCGTTATCGTGGTCAACAACCCCTGGGGCGAATCCAATCTCAACGGCCTGGTGGCCGCGCTCAAGGCCAAGGGCGTGAAGCCGGCCGGCGTGGAGAAGTTCGAGGCCAACGACGTGGACGTGACGCCGCAGCTGTCGCGCCTGAAGTCCGCCGGCGCCGATTCGCTGCTGATGGTGGGCAACGTGGGCCCGTCGGCGCAGGTGGTGAAGTCGCTCGACCGCATGGCCTGGAAGCCGCCCATCGTCTCGCACTGGGGCCCGGCCGGCGGCCGCTTCACCGAGCTGGCGGGACCGAACGCCAAGGACGTGGTCTTCGTGCAGACCTACAGCTTCTTCGGCAAGCAGACGCCCGTGGGCGACCGCGTGCTGGCCGCGCTGAAGAAGAAGTACCCCGACATCAAGGGCCCGGGCGACGTCACCCCCGCCGTGGGCGTGGCCAATGCCTACGACGCGATGAACCTGGTGGCGCTGGCCATCGACAAGGCCGGCAGCACCAACGGCGACGCCATCCGCGAAGGCTTCTACAAGATCGGCAAGTACGAAGGCCTGATCAAGACCTACGACAAGCCTTTCACGCCCGAGAACCACGACGCCCTCAACGAGAACGACTACGTGTGGACACGTTTCATCGGCAACGAGATCCTGCCGGTGGACATCAGCGCCAAGTAAGTACCCTTCCTCTCTCCCGGGCCGCCATCGGCCCGGCACAATGGGCACACAAGAATTTGGAGACATTTCTGGTGCCCACCGAGAATTCCCCCGGGGCCGCACATGCGGCCCCGTCTTCTTCTGCTTCTGCCTCTTCTTCCTCGGGTCCGCGCATCCGCGTGCTGGTGGTCGACGACCAGGTGCTGATCCGCCGCGGCATGGCCCTTTTGCTGGATGCTGCGCCCGACATCGAGGTGGTGGGCCAGGCGGCCGACGGCGTGGAAGCGGTGGCGCTGGCCAGGCAGCTGCAGCCCGACGTCGTGCTGATGGACCTGCACATGCCCCGCAAGGGCGGCGTGCTGGCCACGCGCGAGATCGCGGCCGCCCTGCCCAACACCCGCGTGATGGTGCTCACCACCTTCGACCGGGACGAGTTGGTGTTCGATGCCGTGCGGGCCGGCGCGCAGGCCTATCTGCTCAAGGATGCATCGGAAGACGAAGTGCTTGACACGGTGCGCGCGGTACACCGCGGCGAGTCCAAGCTCACGCCGCAGATCGCCCGCAAGGTGATGGACCAGTTCCGCCTGCTGGCCAACCGCATGGCGCAGGAGCCGCAGGACACGGTGCTGCCCGCAGCGCCCCATGCCGGCGCGGCGGCGCCCGCTGCAGTGCCGGCGCCCACGCCGGCCGTTGCTGCTGCGTCCGGCGTGCCCACGCCCGACCCGCTGACCGACCGCGAGGCCGCCGTGCTGGAACTCATCGCCAAGGGCCAGAGCAACCGGCAGATCGCCTCGGCGCTGCACCTGGCCGAAGGCACGGTGAAGAACCACGCGAGCCGCATCA
>JAFECZ010000114.1 GCA_018241905.1 Pseudomonadota bacterium | reverse complement strand
AAGGCCTCGGGCACCTGGGGTTCCTTCTCGAACACGTCCAGGCCCGCGCCGGCAATGCGGCCTTGCTGCAGCGCCTCGAGCAAGGCGGCCTCGTCGATGACGGAGCCGCGCGAGATGTTGATGAGAAAGCCCTCGGGGCCCAGCGCCTCGAGCACGCCGGCATCGACCAGCTTGCGCGTCTCGGGTCCGCCCGCGCTGGCAACCACCAGGAAGTCGGCCCAGCTTGCCAGGCCCTTGAGCGTGGCCTCGTAGCCGAAGGGGCTGCCTTGCAACTCGCGCCGGTTGTGATAGCGCACCTGCATGTCGAAGCCGCTGGCGCGCCGCGCGATCACGCGGCCGATGCGCCCCATGCCCAGAATGCCCAGCTTCTTGCCCGAGACCTGCGTGGCCAGCGGGTACTGGCCCTGGAGCCAGTCGCCGCGGCGCGTGAAGCGGTCTGCCGCCGAGAAGCGCCGCGCCACGTCGATCAGCAGGCCGAAGGCGGTGTCTGCCACGCAGTCGTTGAGCACGTCGGGCGTGTAGCCCACCGGAATGCCGCGCTCGCGCGCACGCGCCACGTCAATGGCCTCGTAGCCCACGCCAAAGCTGGAGATCACGCGCAGGTTGGGCAAGGCGTCGATCAGCGCGCGGTCGGCGCCGTAGCGGGCCGAGCTGGTCAGGCCGACGAACTCGTGGCCGTGCTGCGCCAGCCAGGCGCCGTTGTCCTGTTCTGGATCGAGCACGTGCACGTCGTAGGCCTGGGCCAGCGCGCTTTCGAGCTGCGGCAGCAGGCGGCCCTTCTGGAGGATTCGGTGTCTGTCGGTCATGCGTTGCGGATCGTCGGGGGTTCAATTCAATCGGGCTGGATGCCGGCATCCCCATCACTCGACGCGCACGTTGCGCGCCTTGATCACCCGCGCGTAGCGGGCCTTCTCGGCGTCGATGGTGGCCTGCAGCTCGGCCGGCGTGGTGCCGCGCGGCGTGGCGCCCTGCGCAATGAGCTTGTCGCGCACGTCGGGCAGTGCAACCACCTCCTTGACCGCGGCGGAGAGCTTGTCGATGACCGGCTGCGGCGTGCCGGCCGGCGCAAGCAGCGCCACCCACGAGCCCGACTCCGCATTGGCGATGCCCTGCTCCGCCAGGGTCGGCACATCGGGCATGCCGGGCGATCGCGTGGCGCTGGTCACGGCCAGGGCGCGCAGCTTGCCCGACTTCACGTAGGCCGAGGTTTCCAGGATCGAGGCGAAGAGCATGTCCACGTGCCCGGCCATGATGTCGGCCATGGCCGGGCCGCCGCCCTTGTAGGGCACATGGCGCAGTTGCACGCCGGTGGCCTGCTGGAAGATCTCGGCGGTGAGATGCGGCGAGCCGCCGCTGCCGGAACTCGCGAAGGTGTACTTGTCGGGCTCGGCCTTTGCGAGCGCGACCAGTTCCTTGGGCGTCCTGGCCGGCAGCTTCGGGTTGATCACCAGTGCGAACGGCAGGTCGGCAAACAGCGAGATCGGCGCGAATGCCTTGTCCGGGTCGTAGGGCATCTTGGGGTAGAGCGACTGGTTGATGGCCTGCGTGCCCACATTGCCCACCAGCAGCGTGTAGCCGTCGGGCTTGGCGCGGGCCACCACGTCGGCGCCGACGATGCCCCCGGCACCGGTTCGGTTGTCCACCACGAAGGGCTGCTTGAGCTTCTCGCCGAGCTTGGTGGCCAGCTCGCGCGCGGCAATGTCCGTTCCGCCGCCCGGTGCAAAGGGCACGACGACGGTGACGGTCCGCTCGGGGTAGCTGCCCTGGGCCTGGGCTGTGAGTGGTGCCAGGGTCGCGCCGGTTGCGCCGAGCGTGCCCAGCACGAGCGCCACGAACGACCGGCGCGCGAAGATTCCGCGTATCTGCATGCTGCTTGCCTTTCAGGAATGTGGAAGAAGACGGCTCGAGCGCTCAGTCGGCGGTTGCGCCCGACTTCTTCACCAGCTCGGCCCAGCGGGGAATCTCGCGCGCCATGAAGTCGCGCAGCTCTTCGGGCGAGCTACCCACCAGCTCCATGGCCAGCTGGTCCTGCAGCTTGGCCTTCACGTCGGGCTGCTTGAGCGCGCTGACGATCTCGGCGTTCAGGCGGTTGACGATGGCGCGCGGCGTGCCCTTGGGCACGTACACCGCCTGCCACGACGACATCTCGAAGTTGGGCACGCCCGACTCGATCATGGTGGGCAGGTCCGGCACCAGGGCGATGCGCTTGCCGGTGGTCACCGCCAGCAGCTTGAGCTTGCCGCTCTTGACCAGCGGCATCGCCGCCGTCACCTGGTCGAACATGAAGGGCACGAGGCCCGCGGCCACGTCGGTCATCGCCGGCGGCGTGCCCTTGTACGGCACGTGGGTCAGCTTGACGCCGATCAGCTCGGCAAACAACTCGCCCGCCAGGTGCGTGGAGGTGCCGGCGCCCGACGAGGCGAAGGTGCGCTTGGTTTCGTCCTTCTTCAAGAGCGCGATCAACTCGGACACCGAGTTCACGCCCAGCTGCGCGTTGACGATGAGCACGTTGGGCAGCCGCGCCACGAGCGAGACCGGCTCGAAGTCCTTCACCGGGTCGTAGGGCAGCTTCTTGTAGAGGCTGGCGTTGATGGCGTGCGTGCTGATGGTGCCGCCGAACAGCGTGTAGCCGTCGGGCGCCGCCTTGGCGACATAGGCCGCGCCCACGCCGCCCGCCTGGCCGGGCCGGTTGTCGATGACGACCGACTGCTTGAGGTTCTCCGACATCTTGTTGGCCAGCGTGCGGCCCACGATGTCGGTCGAGCCGCCTGCGGTGAACGGCACCACGTAGCTGATCGGCCTGGCGGCCGGCCAGTCGGCGGCGTGGGCCAGCGTTGCGGCAAGGCTCGGCAGTGCGCAGGCTGCGGCAAGCAGCGCGCGGCGAAGGATGGTCATGCTTGTTGTCTCTTTCTTGTGGTTCTGCGGAAATGCGAGGGGAGTGCCTAGCGGCCCTTGGCCTGGCGCCATGCGGCGAAGTCGCTGCGCGCCTCTTCCTCGGTGGGCGGATACAGGCCCAGGATGGAGCGGCCCTGCATCACCTGTTCCTGCACGAAATCCTCGAAGGCGGTCATCTCCGTGGCCTCGGCCGCAATCTCGTCGGCAATTGCGGCCGGGATGACCACCACGCCTTCTGCGTCCCCCACGATCACATCGCCTGGCCACACCGGCGCATCGCCGCAGCCAATGGGCACGTTGATGTCGATGGCCTGGTGCAGCGTGAGGTTGGTCGGCGCGCTGGGCCGGTGGTGATACGAGGGAAAGGGCAGCTTGGAAATGTCGGGACTGTCGCGAAAGCCGCCGTCGGTTACCACGCCGGCAGCGCCGCGCTTCATCAGCCGGCTGACCAGGATGCCGCCGGCCGAGGCGGCGCGCGGGTTCTTGCGGCTGTCGATGACCAGCACCGCACCGGGCGGGCACTGCTCGACGGCCTGCCGCTGCGGATGCTGCCGGTCGGTGAACACACCGATGGGGTTGAGGTCTTCGCGCGCCGGGATGTAGCGCAGCGTGAAGGCCTCGCCCACCATGTTGGGCAGGCCGGCGTTCAGCGGATGCACGTCCTGGATGAACTGGTTGCGCAGGCCCCGCTTGAACAAGGCGGTGCACAGGGTGGCGGTGCTGACCTTCATCAGCTGCTCGCGGGTCTTGGGATTCATGGTTCGGTCGTCTCCGTCGGGGGCGTTTTCAAAAGATGTCGGGCTCGGGCACCGGCTTGCCGAAGCTGGTCTCGAGAAAGTCGAAGTCGCAGCCGGCGTCGGCCTGCAGGATGTGGCGCCCGAACATCCAGCCGTAGCCGCGCTCGTAGCGCGCCGGCGGCGGCGTCCAGGCGGCGCGGCGCTCGGCCAGCTCGCCCTCGCTGACTTCCAGGTGGATGCTTCGCGCCGGCACGTCCACGGTGATGCGGTCGCCGGTCTTGACCAGTGCGAGCGGCCCGCCGATGGCCGCCTCGGGCGAGCAATGCAGCAGGCAGCCGCCGTAGCTGGTGCCGCTCATGCGGGCGTCGCTCAGGCGCAGCATGTCCGTCACGCCCTGCTTGAGCAGCTTGGTGGGAATGGGCAGCATGCCCCACTCGGGCATGCCGGCGCCGCGCGGGCCGGCGTTGCGCAGCACCAGGATGTCGTCGCCGGTCACGTCCAGGTCGGGGTCGTCCACCGCCTTCTTCAGGCTCGGGTAGTCGTCGAAGACGATGGCGCGGCCGGTGTGCCGCAGCAGGTGCGGCGCGCAGGCGCTGGGCTTGATGACCACCCCGCCCGGCGCGAGGTTGCCGCGCAGCACGGCCAGCGCGCCTTCGTTATAGATGGGGTTGTCCAGCGGGCGGATGACGTCGTCGTGGTAGACCTGCGCGCCCGCGATGTTCTGGCCCAGCGTGCGGCCGTTGACCGTCATCGCTTCCGTTTTCAGGTGACCGCGGATTCGCTCCAGCAGCGCAGGCAGGCCGCCTGCGTAGAAGAAGTCTTCCATCAGGTAGGTGTCGCCGCTGGGCCGGATGTTGGCAATGACCGGCACGGTGCGGCTGGCCGCGTCGAAGTCGTCCAGGCTCACCGGATGGCCGGCGCGGCGCGACATGGCAATGAGGTGGATGATCGCGTTGGTGGAGCAGCCCATCGCCATCGCGCAGGCGATGCCGTTCTCGAAGTTGGCGCGCGTGAGCATCTTTTCGGGCGTGAGGTCGTCCCACACCATCTCGACGATGCGGCGGCCGCACTCGGCGCTCATGCGGATGTGGTTCGCATCGGCCGCCGGAATGCTCGATGCGCCCGGCAGCGCGAAGCCCACCGCCTCGGCAATGCCCATCATGGTGGCGGCGGTGCCCATGGTCATGCAGGTGCCGTGGCTGCGCGCAATGCCTGCCTCCATCTCGTGCCAGGCCTGCTCGGACAGGCGCCCTGCCCGGCGCTCGTCCCAGTACTTGAAGGCGTCGGAGCCGGAGCCCAGCACCTGGCCGCGCCAGTTGCCGCGCAGCATCGGCCCGGCAGGCAGGTAGATGAAGGGCAGGCCCATGCTGAGCGCCCCCATGGTCAGCCCCGGCGTGGTCTTGTCGCAGCCACCCATGAGCACCGCACCATCGACCGGGTGGCTGCGCAGCAGCTCTTCGGTTTCCATGGCGAGGAAGTTGCGATAGAGCATGGTGGTGGGCTTGACCATGCTTTCCGACAGCGAGATGGCCGGCAGCTCCAGCGGGAAGCCGCCCGCTTGCAGGATGCCGCGCTTGACGTCGTCCACCCGCTGCTTGAAGTGCGCATGGCACTGGTTGGCGTCGCTCCAGGTGTTGACGATGGCAATGACCGGCTTGCCAGCCCAGTCGGCGGGCGCATAGCCCATCTGCATCACGCGCGAGCGGTGGCCGAAGGAGCGGAAGTCGTCCGGCGCGAACCACCGGGCGCTGCGCAGGGAATCGTAGGTGCGCTTCATGCGTGAAAAAGCCGCGCTGGCGCGGCCGTGTCTCGATTTGATGGGTGGATTAAAACACTAATATATTAGTACGTCAATGCGAGAATGGCACCGATGAGCACGCTCCAGAAAGTCCGACTCGACCGCTCCCGCCATGCCGCGCCGCAGGTGCTCGAAAAGCTGCGCGAAGCCATTCTTTCGCTCGAGCTGGAACCGGGCACGGTGCTGGCCCGCCAGGAACTGGCCGAGCACTTCGGCGTGAGCCAGACGCCCGTGCGCGAGGCCTTGCTGCGCCTGAGCGAAGAAGGACTGGTCGACGTCTTTCCGCAGCACGCGACGCTGGTCAGCCGCATCGACCTGGCGGCGGCGCGGCAGGCGCATTTCCTGCGCCGCTCGATCGAGCTGGAAATCGTCCACCAGCTGGCGCAGGCCGCCCCACCCGGCCTGGTGGAAAGCCTGGAGGCGCAGATTGCCCGCCAGGCCGCGCTGGCCGCCGCGCAGCAGTACGGCGACTTCGTCGAAGCCGACCGCCGGTTTCATCAGTTGATGTACGAGGCTGCCGGCGTCGAAGGGCTGTGGGACATGGTGGCCCGCATGTCCGGCCACGTCGACCGCCTGCGCCGACTGCACCTGCCCACCGCCGGCAAGACCGAGGCCATCCTGCGCGACCACCGCGCGATTGCCAGGGCCATCAGGAACGGCGATGCGACGGGCGCGCAGAACGCGCTGCGCAAGCACCTGTCGGGCACGCTCAGCGCCGTGGCGGAAATCTGCGCGCGCTATCCCGACTACGTGGAGGCCGAGCCGCAAGAGCGGCCTTGACGGCGCTGCGTCCGGCTTATTCGGGCGCCTTCCCCACCGACCTGGGCGCGCGCAGAAAGTCGAAGTCCACGCCCTTGTCGGCCTGCGTCACGGCTTGCAGGAACAGTTTTGCGTAGCCCCGTTCAGCCGTCGGCTCCGCCACGGGATTGGCCGCAGCCCGCCTGGCAAGTTCTGCATCGGACACGAGCAGTGCAATCTCCCGGTTCTTCACGCTCAGGCGAATCCTGTCCCCGTTGCGCACATGCGCCAGCGGCCCGCCCACGGCCGCCTCCGGCGTGACGTGCAGCACGATGGTGCCGAAGGCGGTGCCGCTCATGCGCCCGTCGGACACGCGGACGATGTCCTTCACGCCGGTGCGCGCCAGCTTGCGCGGAATGGGGATGTAGCCCGCCTCGGGCATGCCGGGCGCCCCCTTGGGCCCGATGTTCTTGAGCACCAGGATGTCGTCGGCAGTCACGTCCAGCTCGTCGCCGTCGATGCGCCTGGCCAGGTCTTCGCTGTTCTCGAAGACGACGGCGCGGCCTTCGTGTTCCATCAGGCGCGGATCGGCCGCGGACTGCTTGATGATGGCGCCGCCGGGCGCCAGGTTGCCGCGCAGCACCGCAAGCCCGCCCTGCGGATAGATGGGGTTGCCAAGAGTCCGCACCACGTCTTGCGCGAAGCCTGGGCCCGAGCGCTCGATCTCTTCGCCCAGGGTGCGGCCGGTGACCGTCATGGCCTCCAGCCGCAGCAAGGGCTTGAGCTCGCGCAGCAAGGTGGCCATGCCGCCCGCCTTGTGGAAGTCCTCCATGTAGTGCTGGCCCGAGGGCTTGAGGTCGACCAGCACCGGCGTCTGCGTGCCCATGCGGTCCAGCCCCGCCAGGTCGATGTCGATTCCCATGCGCCCGGCGATGGCCGTGAGATGGACGATGCCGTTGGTGGAACCGCCGATGGCCAGCAGCACCCGCAGCGCATTCTCGAAGGCGGCGGGCGTCAGCACCTTGTCGATGCCCGGGCCCTGGCGCGCCAGCCGCACCGCCTGGGCGCCGGTCTGCTCGGCAATGCGGATGCGGTCGGCCGTGACGGCCGGCGGCGATGCGCCGCCGGGCACGGTCATGCCCAGCGCCTCGGCAACGCATGCCATGGTGCTGGCCGTGCCCATGACCGAGCAGGTGCCCACGCTGGCGACCAGCTGGTTGTTCACGTCGGCGATTTCCTCGTCGTCGATCTCTTCCGCGCGGAACTTGCCCCAGTAGCGGCGGCAATCGGTGCAGGCGCCCACGCGCTCGCTGCGGTGGCTGCCGGTGAGCATCGAGCCGGTGATGAGCTGGATGGCGGGAATGCCCGCCGAGGCCGCGCCCATCAGCTGCGCAGGCACCGTCTTGTCGCAGCCGCCGATGAGGACCACCGCATCCATGGGCTGTGCGCGCACCATCTCCTCGGTGTCCATCGACATCAGGTTGCGCAGGTACATGCTGGTGGGCGCCGAGAAGCTCTCGTGCACGGAAATGGTCGGAAAGTCCATGGGCAGCCCGCCGGCCAGCAGGATGCCGCGCTTCACCGCTTCGACGAGCTGCGGCATGTTCCCGTGACACGGGTTGTAGCTGCTGCCGGTATTGGCGATGCCGATCACCGGGCGGTCCAGCGCGTCGTCGGTGTAGCCCGCGCCCTTGATGAACGCCTTGCGCAGGAAGAGCGAGAAGCCCTGGTCGCCGTAGTTCGTCAAGCCCTTCTTCAGTCCCTTGGGTGCTTCACTCATGATGGTTCACTTTCGCCCTTCGATGGGATTGCCGTAGATCGGCTTGGCGCCGAACTGCGTGCTGGTCGCGTGCGCCACGCCGCACGCCAGCATGATCGGCACGGTGAGCTGGAACTGGTCCGTCATCTCCAGCACCATGACGATGGACATCAGGGGCGCATGGGTCACGGCGGCCAGCACGGCCGCCATGCCCACCACGGCCAGCGTGCGCGGATCGCCGCTGCCGGCCATCGGCAACCACACGGCGGCAATCTGCGCCAGCATGCTGCCCGCCGCCGCGCCGACAAACAGCGAAGGCGTGAACACGCCGCCGATGGCGCCGCTGCCCGAACTGAGCGCGGTGGCCACCACCTTGGCCGCCAGGATCACGGCCAGCCACTGCCAGACATGCTGGCCCTGCAGCACTTGCGATGCGACGCTGTATCCGTTGCCCCAGACCTCGGGCACCGCCGCCGAGATCAGCCCCACGAGCACGCCGCCCAGGCCCAGGCGCAGCGGCATCGACGACACGCGCGAGAAGAGTTCGCGCGACTTGTCCAGAAGGCGCAGCCACAGCCACCCGATTCCGCCGAACACGATGCCCGACAGCAAGGCGACGCCCAGCCCCGCCGCAGCGATGGCCTTGCCCGAGATGACGTACAGGGGCGTGGGCTCGATCAGCCAGTAGATCAGGGCCGCCGCCGTCGAGCAGGCGATCAGCACCGGTGCGACCGTGCTGCTGGCGAGGAACCCGAGCGCCAGCTCCAGCACGAACACCACCCCGGCAATGGGCGCATGGTAGGCAGACCCGATGCCCGAGGCGATGCCGCACACCATGATGATGTTGCGCTGCTCGGGCGACACGGCCACCCAGCGCGCCAGCCACGAGCTCACCCAGGCCGCCAGTTGCACCATCGGCCCTTCGCGCCCGATGGACGCCCCGGTTCCAATGGAGAACAGCGCCGACAGCGTGCGCGTGAGGGTCGTGCGGTCGTTCAGGTCGACCCGGCCGGCGCGCGCCGCGTCGATGTAGTCGAGGTTGCGATCGCCCCGCTTGCTCCTGGCGGCCCATTTCCCGCCAAGGTGGAGCACGGTGCCGGCCAGCAGCCCGCCGGCGGCGCAGACCAGGGCCCGGTGCCAGGCCGGCAGCGCCATGGCCGCCTCGACCAGGCCGCCCTGGTGCCCGGTTGCGACCCACTCGACCTTCTGCGTGAGCCAGCGAAACCCGATGGTGGACACGGCGCCCAGCGCGCCGGCCACGGCAGCCCAGAGCCAGAGCCTGACGGTTTGAAATGCGGGCTTGAACACGCGCGAAGTATGCCTCTCGGGCACCCGCAGGCCCGACACGGCCGCAAGCTACGATCTCGAAGCCGACGCCCTGCCCCGTCACAATCGCAGCCACATGATCCACCTGACACAGCACCCCGAGCGCGTGCCACTGCACAACGAAGTCCACGCACGGCCGCCCGAGCCCATGGCCGCGCCGCTGGCCATCTCGCATCTGGTCATGTTCGCCGACGCATCGGGCCGGGCCGCCAGCCGGCAGCACCTGGCGGCCCTGCTGCGCGACCACCACATCGCTCCGCCTGACGAGCACACCACGCACCTGCGAGCCGAGCTGGGCGCCTTTCGGTTGCGCTGGGAACTGCACACCGAGTTCGTCACCTGGACCTTCGCCGTGCAGATGCGCAGCGACGCCTCCGCGGCCGCGCCGCTGGCCAGTGCCATCGCCCAGGTTCCGCAGGAGTGGCTGGCGGCGCTGCCCGGCCAGTGCCTGAGCAGCCTCGACCTGTGGGTCCTGCCCGGCCACATCGACGTGGCAGACCGTGCCGAGCACCACATGCTGCGCGCCGACGCGCTGGTGGGCTCGACGGTGGCCGGCGGCAAGGCGCAGGTCCTGACCGACTTCGCCATCCACTCCAACGGCTTCTCGCGCTTCCTGCTGCATGCGGGCGACCTTCCGCCGCGGCGGCTCGGCCGCCTGGTGCAGCGCCTGCTGGAAATCGAGACCTACCGCATGGCCGCCATGCTCGGCCTGCCTGCCGCGCGGCGCGCGGGCACGGCGCTGGCCAGCGCGGAGAGCGAACTTGCGGCGCTTGCACAGGCCATCCAAAGCGCCGAGCAGCACGAGGAAGCGCTGCTGCTGGACCGCTTGACGCGCCTTGCCGCGCAGGTGGAGAGCGAATACGCCGCCACGCACTCGAGGTTCTCCGCGAGCAGCGCCTACTTCGAACTGGTCGACCAGCGCATCGCGCAGATCAACGAGTCGCCGCTGGGCGGCCTGCAGACCATCGGCGAATTCATCGAGCGGCGCGTGACGCCCGCGCGCAAGACGCTCGAATGGGCCGCGCGCCGGCAAGACGCGCTGTCGCGCCGCGTATCGCGCATCAGCAACCTGCTGCGCACGCGCGTGGAGATCGAGCAGCAGCACGGCAGCCGCGCATTGCTCGAAGCGCTCAACACGCGCCAGGACATCCAGCTTCGGCTGCAGGCCACGGTCGAAGGGCTTTCGGTGGCGGCCATCACCTACTACGTGGTCGGCCTCATCAGCTACCTGGCCAAGGCGGCCCACGGCGTGGGCTGGCCCTTGTCGGGCGAAACCACGGCGGCGCTGGCGATCCCCATCGTTGCGGCATCGGTCTGGTGGTCGTTGCGGCGACTGCACCGCAAGCTGTTCACGCACTGATCGCCCACTGACCACGCATTGACGTGCAGTAACAAGTCCGGCAATTAATGGTCGTCGCAAACGTGTCAGCCATGCGTTGAGAGACAAGTCGCCCACATCGGGCGCGCTTACGCAAAGGGACACGTACATGCAGTTTCAACACCGCGCGCATCGGACCGGAATGGGTCTGAAGCTAGCGTCTTCTTTCGCGATGCTTGCCATGGTGGCTGGCATCGCAATGCCCCGCACGAGCCATGCGGCAGAAGTTCTTCTGTCGGGCAGCGGCACCTTCAATCCACCCAAGGCAGAGCAACTCGCGGCATTGCCGGCCGACCTGCCTTTTTCGCGCAGCGATCTCGCTTCGGGCAACTGGTCGTTCTCGGTACGCTACGAAGACAGCGCGCCCAACGCCGACACCGCCACACCCGATGTAGGACGATACGCCGCGGCCATCCGCGCGGTTCGCCTGGTGATCGGCGCAACCACGCTGGACCTGCCCGTCGACCAGTCGGCCATCATCGTGAGCGATGGCGGCGGCGGCATCCCCAATCGCGAGTCGGTTCGCGTGGAAGCCAAGGCAAGCACGGCCTCCGGCCCCTTGCGCCTGAGCTGGGTCCAGCTCAATCAGCAAGCCAAGGGCACCGAGCTGCGCGGCCCCGCCGGCGTGTTGCCGGGCAATGCGCTGCCGCCGGCCGCCACGGTCGCGAACATGACCGTCGCGAATCCCTTCGACAGGTTCCTCGAGCTGCGCATCGACTCGCCCACGGGCGACGCGCGTCCCGTGCTGTACCTCAGCTCGTCCAGGCTTTCGGTGAAAGCTGGCCCCGCCACCGCGCACTGAGGAGAGCCGCAGATGTCTTGCATGAACGCAATCAAGCGCAAGCTGCCCTTGCGCGCCATGGCCGCGGCCCTCGCCCTGGGCGGTCTTCTTGCCGGATGCGGCGGAGGTGGCGGCGACGTTGGCGTGGGTGTCGGCGTGGTGGTTCCCGCCCAGGAGCCCGCAGTTGCCGGCCTCACGATGACGCTCTCGCGCGTGGGCCCCGAGGCCGTCCAGGTGGACTGGAGCGATGACCCCGACGTGGCCAGCTTCGTGGTCGTTCGCGACGGAAGCGTGCTGGCCACGGTGTCGTCCACCACGTCCCTGGTCGACACCTCGGTCATCTTCAACGACACCTACTGCTATCGCGTGGACGGGTACGACGCATTCGGGCACCTGATCGCGGGCAGCAGCACGGGGTGCCTCACGATCGTTCCTTGAGCGTCATGAAAGGCCCGCATGCTCGGGCGGCGGCGCCCCGGGCGGCTCGCGCACGGGCATTGGCCGGTCCGGCAGCGGGTCTTCGATGTCGGGGCCGACGGGCGAGCCCGGCGGAATCGCGGGGCTGGGCGGCACTTCGATGCCCGGCACGTCCGGGCCGGGCATGGGCGGCACGGGCTGCGGCGGCGGCACGCTGCCGCCACCGGCATGGCAGGGGCGTGAATCGGCGACTGGCATGGAGGCACTCGAGCCCCAAGCCTAGGACGGGCGCCCCGCCCCACCTGTCGGACATCGCCCCATGTGCGGGTCCACCAAACGCCATCGGCCGCCGCGGGCGGGGCCGTCAGAGAGTCAGAGGTACTTGAACAGGGCCAGGCCGCTCAATGAGACAAAGGTCTGCTGCGCCGCCTGCAGCGCGGTCTGGCGCTGCGTGAACTCGGAGATCGCGTCGTAGTAGTCCAGGTCCTCGATTTCCGAGAGGTAGCTCTTGTCGAGCAGCTTGCGCGCCTCGCCGCCGCTGTCCAGCTGGTCCAGCTCGCTCATGCGCG
>JAFECZ010000113.1 GCA_018241905.1 Pseudomonadota bacterium | reverse complement strand
GATGCGCAGCCCCACCGCGGTGATCACGGTGAAGAGAAAGAACAGGATCGCCGCCTGGATCAGGTAGATCTTGAAGGCCCGCTTCCAGAATGCGCGCTCCATCTCGACGATGCCCTTGCGGTAGGCGAGGCGGCTGTACACCAGGCCGGCCATGTAGGCCGACAGCAGCACGAAGCCCTCGGCCGCCGAGACAAAACCGAAGGGCTGGCCCAGCGGGTCGGTCAGACGCGTGGGCAGGTGGGTGAGCGTCATCAGCACGAGCATCAGCCCGCGCAACGCATCGATCTCCCAGGAGCGCCTGTTGCCGGATCGCTCTGGGGTCATTCAACGGTTGCCCCGGGCACTGCGGCACCGGACACTGCTTCACACTTGGGCATCGGTCGATTGTGCCCGCCCGTTCGTGCTCGCTGCGGCCGCGGGGGAATGGCCGGGCGCTTCGACTATTCTTGCTGCTGCCACCCCCATCGCCCCACGCACCGATGATCGTTCTCTCGCACCCGACCGGCAACGCCAACTCCCGGGCAGCCGCGCTGGCGCTTGCCCAGCATTCGCAGCTCAGCGCGTTCCACACCTGCATTGCCACCTTCTCGGACGATTGGCTCGACCGCCTGGCCGGGCTGCCCGGCATGGGCGAGTTGCGACGGCGCACCTTCGATCCCTCGCTGCGCCGGCTGACGCGCTCCTGGCCCTGGCGCGAAGCCGCAAGGCTTCTGGCCTCGCGTGCCGGTGCCTCGGCCCTGGTGGCGCACGAGCGCGGGCCGTTCAGCGTCGATGCGGTGTATGCCAGCCTCGACCGGCGCGTGGCCGCCACCCTGGGCCGGCAGGGCGCACCGCGCGCCGTGTACGCGTACGAAGACGGCGCGCTGGCATCGTTCCAGGCGGCCAAGCCGCAAGGCATCGCCTGCCTGTACGACCTGCCCATTGGCTACTGGCGCACCGCGCGCCGTCTGCTGGCGGGCGAGCTGGAGCGCTGGCCCGAGTGGGCCTCCACGCTGACCGGATTGGCCGACTCGCAGCACAAGCTCCTGCGCAAGGACGAAGAGCTGCGCCTGGCCGACCGCATCTTCGTGGCCAGCAGCTTCACCCGCAAATCGCTGGAAGATTTTCCGGGCCAGCTCGCGCCCATCGAGGTGATTCCCTACGGCTTTCCGCCCGCCGCGCCGCCCAAGACGACCACGCGCAAGGAAGGCGATCCGATCAGGCTGCTCTTCGTCGGCGGGCTGTCGCAGCGCAAGGGCATTGCCGATCTGTTCGCCGTGATGGACCGGGTCGGCGATGCCGCGCAGCTGACCGTGGTGGGGCGCAACGCCGGGCCGCCCAACCCCGCGCTCGACGCCGCGCTGGCCAAGCACCGGTGGATTCCCAGCCTGCCGCATGCACAGGTGCTCGAGCAGATGCGCGAGCACGACGTGCTGGTGTTCCCCTCGCTGTTCGAGGGCTTCGGCCTGGTCATTACCGAAGCCATGTCGCAAGGCACGCCGGTGGTTACCACCGACCGCACGGCCGGTGCCGACCTGATCGAGCATGGCCGCAACGGCTGGCTGTTCGAGGCGGGCAGCACGCGCCGCCTGGCTGCCATCATCGAAGGGCTGATCAACCGCCCCGGGCAGATCGAGGCCGCGGGCCAGGCCGCGCTCGAGGCGGCGCGCAGGCGCACCTGGGCCGACTACGGAAGCGAGCTGGCCGCGGCGGTGGCCCGGGCGGTCGAGCAGCATGGACGCTGAGCGCCGCCTTTCACTTTCAGCCTCTCTTAAGTTGGGCATTGGAGGATGCGCGCATGCGCCTGCTGCTCGTTGAAGACGACCCCATGATCGGCGAAGCCCTGCTGGAGCTTCTGCGTGCCGAACAGCACTACGCGGTCGACTGGGTGCGCGACGGCGCCATGGCCGACACGGCGCTGCGCTCGCACAACTACGACCTGGTGCTGCTCGACCTGGGCCTGCCCAAGCGCGACGGGCTGGAGGTGCTGCGCGCCCTGCGCCAGCGCCGCGACCGCGTGCCGGTGCTGGTGGCCACTGCGCGCGACGCCGTGGCCGACCGCGTGGCAGGCCTCGATGCCGGCGCCGACGACTACGTGCTCAAGCCCTACGACCTGACCGAGCTGCTGGCGCGCATCCGCGCACTGCTGCGGCGCGGCGCCGGCCAGGCCGAGCCGGTGTTCTCGGCCCACGGCGTGAGCCTGAACCCCGCCACCCGCGAAGCCACCTGCAACGGCCAGGCCGTGACGCTGTCGGCCAAGGAGTGGGCGGTGCTGGAGCCGCTCATTGCCCGTCCGGGCATCGTGCTGTCGCGCGCGCAGCTCGAGGAAAAGCTCTACGGCTGGAAGGACGAGATCAGCAGCAACGCGGTAGAGGTCTACATCCACGGCCTGCGCAAGAAGCTGGGCAGCGGCTTCATCCAGACCGTGCGCGGCCTGGGCTACCTGGTGCCGCGCGAATGACGAGCAAGAGCGCGCAGGTCCACGCCGCCGACATTCATTTCTCGCTCAAGCGGCGCATGCTGGGCTTCGTGCTCGCATGCATCCTGGTGGCGGCCACCGCGCTGGGCGTGAACGCGTATCGCAGCGCGCTGCACGACGCCGACGCCATGTTCGACCTGCACCTGCAGCAGATGGCGCATTCGCTGCGCGGCGGCGTGCCGCTGGGCCTGGGCTTCGACGACGGCGACCGCGAGGGCTACGACCTGTTCGTGCAGATCTGGGGCCCCGACGGCACGCCCATGTTCCGCTCGGCCCGCTCGGCCTTGCCGCCGCGCGCGGTGCTGGGCTTTTCCGACGCCAAGGTCGACGGCCGGCGCTTTCGCGTGTATTCGTTGCAGACGCCGATGCAGACGGTGCAGATCGCCCAGGACATGGACGCCCGCGAGGCCCGGGCCCGCGCCATCGCGCTGCGGGCCACCTGGCCGATGGCGCTGATGGCGCCGCTGCTCATGCTGGCGGTGGGCTGGATCATCACGCGCTCGCTGGCGCCGGTGGAGCGCATGCGCCGCAACGTGGCGCAGCGGGCGGACGACGACCTGTCGCCGCTGTCGGAAGAGGGCCTCCCCGACGAAGTGCGTCCGCTGGTGCAAGAGCTCAACCTGCTGTTCGGCCGCGTCAGCTCGGCCTTCGAGGCGCAGAAGAATTTCGTGGCCGATGCCGCGCACGAACTGCGCTCGCCCCTCACCGCGCTGAAGCTGCAGGCCGAGGCACTGCGCCGCGCCGGCGACCAGGGCAGCCGGGAAACGGCCATTGCCCGGCTGCAGGGCGGCATCGAGCGCGCCATCCACCTGGTCGGGCAGCTGTTGCAGCTGGCGCGGCAGGAGGCGGGCGAGACCGTCAACACCGTGCCGCGCGGGCCGGTGCCGCTGGATGAGCTGGTGACCCAGTGCGTGGGCGCCGCCTTGCCGCAGGCGCAGGCTCGCGGCATCGACCTGGGGGTGGCCCATGCGGACGCCGGCGCGGTTGCGCAGGGCGACGCGTCGGCGCTTCGCACGCTGCTGGGCAACCTGGTGGACAACGCGGTCAAGTACGCGCCGCAGGGCGGGCAGGTGGATGTGTCCCTGCGCGCCGGCAACGGTGCCGGCGCGGGGCCCATGCTGGAGGTGGAAGACAACGGCCCGGGCATCCCCGAGGAAGAGCGCGAGCGCGCCTTCGACCGCTTCTACCGCCTGGGCGAGCGCAACGGTTCGGCCGAAGGCAGCGGGCTGGGCCTGGCCATCGTGCGGGCCATTGCGCAGCAGCACGGGGCGCAGGTGCTGCTGGATCGTTCGCAGCGCCTGGGCGGCCTGCGCGTCACGGTAAGGTTTGCGCCGGCAGCCGTTGCGCCGCCTGCCTGAAAGGCGCGCCCGCCGGGCCTCAGCCCAGCCGCTTCTTGTGCCGCGCCACCTGCGCCTTGACCTGCACCGGCGCGGTGCCGCCCAGCACATTGCGCGCATTGAGCGAGCCGCGCAGCGAGAGCACGTCGAACACGTCCTTCTCGATGCTCGGGTGGAAGCCCTGCAGCACCGTCAAGGGCAGCTCGGACAGGTCGCACTGATGCGAGATGGCTGCCTTCACCGCATGCGCCACCGTCTCGTGGGCATCGCGGAAAGGCAGGCCCTTCTTCACCAGGTAGTCGGCCAGGTCGGTGGCGGTGGCATAGCCGCGCAGGGCCGCGGCTTCCATGGCGTCCTTCTTGACCGTGATGCCGCCCACCATCTCGGCAAAGATGCGCAGCGTGTCCTTGAGCGTGTCGACGGTGTCGAACAGCGGCTCCTTGTCTTCCTGGTTGTCCTTGTTGTAGGCCAGGGGCTGGCCCTTCATCAGGGTGATCAGGCCCATCAGGTGGCCCACCACGCGGCCGGTCTTGCCGCGCGCCAGTTCGGGCACGTCGGGGTTCTTCTTCTGCGGCATGATCGACGAGCCGGTGGTGAAGCGGTCGGCAATCTGGATGAAGCTGAAGTTCTGGCTCATCCAGAGAATGAGCTCTTCCGAGAAGCGGCTGATGTGCACCATGCACAGGCTGGCCGCGGCGGTGAATTCAATGGCGAAGTCGCGGTCGCTCACCGCGTCCAGGCTGTTCTGGCATACGCCGTCCATGCCCAGGGTCTTGGCGACCAGCTCGCGGTCCAGCGGGTAGCTGGTGCCGGCCAGGGCAGCGGCGCCCAGCGGCAGGCGGTTGACGCGCTTGCGGATGTCGGCCAGGCGCTCGGCGTCGCGGCTGAACATTTCCACATAAGCCAGCATGTGGTGGCCGAAGCTCACCGGCTGGGCCACCTGCAGGTGGGTGAAGCCGGGCAGGATCACCTCGACGTTCTTCTCGGCGATGTCGACCAGCGCCTTCTGAAGGTCGACCAGCAGGCCGCCGATGATGTCGATCTCGCTGCGCAGCCACAGGCGCACGTCGGTGGCGACCTGGTCGTTGCGGCTGCGGCCGGTGTGCAGGCGCTTGCCGGCATCGCCCACCAGCTGGGTCAGGCGGGCCTCGATGTTCAGGTGCACATCCTCGAGTTCCAGTTTCCACTGGAAGGCGCCGGATTCGATTTCCTCGCGGATCTGCTTCATCCCACCTTGAATGGCGGCGAGGTCCTGCTCGCTGATGATCTTGCGGGCGGCGAGCATGCCGGCATGGGCCAGCGAGCCTTCGATGTCGGCCTGCCAGAGGCGCTTGTCGAAGAACACGCTGGCGGTGTAACGCTGCACCAGTTCGCTCATGGGTTCGGAGAACAGGGCGGACCAGGCTTCGGACTTCTTGTCGAGTTGGTTTTCAGACATGGGAGGCAATAATGGGCTTGTCACCCAATGTTTCTGTAGTGCGCAACTTGTCGATTTTATCGGCCACCCGGCCTCGCACGCCCGCGCCTGCTGCGCAGGGCGGGCAGGCCCCGTCCGTGCCCGCCCCGCTGGCCGTCTTCGACGTCTGCCAGGTGGGCGTCGTGCTGCGGGCGGTGCTGTTCGTCGAAAGCGTGCTGGCGGTGGCGGCGCTCTTTTCGGCGGCGGATCCGGCCGACTGGCTGGCCCAGGTGGCCACGCTCACCGGCGGCGCCTTGCCGTCGGTGCTGCTCTGGCTGGTGGCGGTGTGCGCCTTGCACAAGCGCATGGCGCGCTGGCGGCCGGCCGTGCAGTACGCCGGCGCGGCGGCCATGGGCGGGTTGGCGGGGCTGTATGGCTGCGGGCTGCTGCGGCTCACCGGCGCGCTGGGCACCGCAGCCCCCTGGGTGGCCAGCATGCTGGCCGGGGTGCTGTTCGCGCTGGTAGCCTCGGGCTGGCTGGTGCTGCGCGCGCGCAGCCGCATGCCGGCGGCCACCACGGCCAAGCTGGAAGACCTGCAGTCGCGCATTCGGCCGCACTTCCTGTTCAACACGCTCAACAGCGCCATTGCGCTGGTGCGCGAGGAGCCGGCCAAGGCCGAGACCCTGCTGGAAGACCTGGCCGAGCTGTTCCGCCAGGCGCTGGCCGACCCGCGCGACTCGGTCACGCTGGCCGACGAGATCGGCCTGGCCGAGCGCTACCTGGCCATCGAGCAAGTCCGTTTTGGCGAGCGCCTGCGCATCCGCTGGGACCTGGACATGGCGGCCGGCAGCGCGCGCCTGCCGCCGCTGCTGTTGCAGCCGCTGGTGGAAAACGCGGTCAAGCACGGTGTGGAACCCAGCCCCGGGGGCGGCAAGCTGCGCATCCGCACGGAGCGGCGCGGCGCCCGCGTGCTGATCGAGGTCATCAATACCCTGCCGCCGCTGCGCTGGGCGGAAAAGCCGCTGCCGCGCGGGCACGGCATCGCCCTGGCCAACGTGCGCGACCGGCTTCGCCTGCTGCACGACGTGCAGGCGCAGTTCCGTGCGGGGCCGGACCAGGACAATTACCGCGTGCGCATCGAAATCCCGGCGCCGACGAAGGAGTGATGAGGAGCAACGAGCCGACCATGAGTACCCCCCTGCGGACCCTGATCGTCGACGATGAATCGCTGGCGCGCCTGCGCCTTCGCACCCTGCTGGGCGACTGCAATGCGCCGGGCGCCACGGTCGCGGCCGAGGCGGTCGACGGCGAGCAGGCGCTGCGCCTGCTGGACCAGGGCGACCTGGACCTCGTGCTGCTGGACATCCACATGCCGGGCGTGGACGGCATCGAGATGGTTCGCGCGCTGCGCAACATGAGCCATGTGCCGGCGGTGGTGTTCGTCACCGCCCACGCCGCGCACGCCGTTACCGCCTTCGAGCTGGAAGCGGTGGACTACCTCACGAAGCCGGTGCGCGCCGAGCGGCTGCAGCAGGCGCTGCAGAAGGCCCAGCGCTTCCTGAAGGAGCGGCGCGGACAGGACAACACCGAAGCGAAGGACACCCTGCTCATCCAGGACCGCGGCAGGGCCGAGCGGGTGCCGCTGTCCGAGGTGCTGTATCTCAAGTCGGAGCTCAAGTACCTCACGGTTCGCACGGCGCTTCGCAGCCACATCCTGGACGGCTCGCTGGCGGATTTCGAGGAGCGCTACCCCAGGCGCTTCGTGCGCGTGCACCGCAATGCGCTGGTGGCGCGCGAGGCCATCCGGGCCCTCGAGAAGCACGATGGCGGCGACGAGGCCGAAGGCTGGGTGCTGCGGCTGCACGGCATCAGCGAGCCGGTGCTGGTGTCGCGCCGGCAGCTGTCGGCGGTGCGGGACGCCCTGAAGGAGAACTGATGCCCGAGGAGCCATCGCCCACCCCGCCGGCGACTGCGCAGCCGTCGCCGGCGTCCGAGCCGCAGCCGCAGCCGCCGGCCGGCACTGCCGCCGAGGCTGCCGAGGCTGCCGGGACGGCCGAGCCCGCCGCCGCGCCCGAGACACCCGAGACGGCCGAGACGTCGGCCCCTGCGCCCGAACCCGAGCGCGTGCTGCTGGAAATGCCGGTGGACGTGCGCAGCGCTTCCCTGATCATCCTGGCCGTGCTGGCTGCCGTGTTCACCCTGCGCTGGGCTGCGGCCGTGTTCATCCCGCTGATGCTGAGCCTGCTGATCACCTACGCGTTGGCGCCCCTGGTCGACAAACTGCAGGAGTGGCGCATACCGCGCTGGCTGGGCGCGGCGGTCGTCCTGCTGGCCATCGGCGGCAGCTTCGGATGGACCGCCTACCGCCTGTCGGACAGTGCTTCGCAGCTGCTGGACGCGCTGCCGGCAGCGGCCCAGAAGCTGCGGCAGGCGGTGCGCGCCAAGCCCGCCGGCGGCAACCCGCTGGACACGGTACAGAAGGCGGCCGCGCAATTGGAGCAGGCGGCGCAGGAAAACTCGGCTCGGCCCCCGGCCCCGCGCGGCGTGCAACGGGTGCTCATCGAGCGGCCCGGCTTCAATGTGCGCGACTACCTGGTCAGCGGCACGCTGGGCCTGGTCACGGCCGCGGGGCAGCTGACGCTGGTCGCCTTCCTGAGCTATTTCGCCCTGTGTTCCGGCGACACCTTCAGGCGCAAGCTGGTGCGCATGGCCGGGCCCAGCCTGCAGAAGAAGAGGATCACGGTGAAGGTGCTGGACGACATCACCGCCCAGATCGAGCGCTATCTGCTCATGCAGATCCTTACCAGCGCCATCGTGGGCGTGGCCACCGGCGTGGCCTTCTGGGCGCTGGGGCTGGAGAACGCGGCCGTGTGGGGCATCGTGGCCGGGGTGACCAATCTGATTCCTTATGTGGGTTCGGTGATCGTCATGGCCGCGTCGGCGCTGGTGGCGTTTCTGCAGTTCAACGGCATCGAGATGGCGCTGGCGGTGGGCGGGGCGTCGCTGCTCATCCATACGCTGGTGGGCAACCTGCTCACCCCCTGGCTGACCAGCCGGGCCAGCCGCATGAACCCGGTGGCGGTGTTCGTGGGCGTCATCTTCTGGGGCTGGCTGTGGGGCATCTGGGGGCTGCTGCTGGGGGTGCCGGTGCTGATGGTGTTCAAGGCGGTCTGCGACCGGGTCGAAGACCTGCAGCCCATTGGTGAGTTCCTCGGGGACTAGATGAAGCCCCCCGGCTTTTCACTCCCTTCGGTCGTGTAACTCCACCCCCCAAGGGGGCGACCCCACCTGAGGACTGGCGAAGCCAGATCCTCGGTGCGGGACTGGTCGTTCGTATCCATCGTTCTTGTTGGGGTTGGGGCCAGGGCGCTGCGGCGGGTGTCTGGCGGCCGGACACATGGCAAAGGGTCTATGTAAGAAATTGTGTTGACATTGATGTTGCGGTGCGAGACGCTCGGCGCTCCACTTGATTGCAACGTTCAGTGACAATTCTTGATGCCCGTGAATCGGCGCCCGCGGAAGGGGGGCCGAGTTTCTCCCTGGAAAACCGGCTGATTCGCGCTGCCTGGATCGGCGTCTGGCTGGTGGGCGCCGCCTGGACGCCGCGGCAGTTCGCTGCGTGGCGGCGCTTTCTGCTGCGCTGCTTCGGGGCCCGGATGGCGTCCGGCAGCGACGTGCGGGCCAGTGCGCGGGTGTGGTTTCCGGCCCACCTGGAGATGGGGCAGGGCGCGGTCGTCGGCCCCGGCGTCAATGTCTACAGCATGGGCACCATTTCGCTGGGCAAGGACGTGCTGGTGTCCCAGGGGGCGCACCTTTGCGCCGGGACGCACGACTGCGATTCGCCGCAATTCCAGCTGGTGGCCAGGCCCATTCACGTGGGGGCCCGGGCCTGGATCGCGGCCGAGGCCTTCGTGGGCCCGGGCACCCGCATCGGCGAAGGGGCGGTGCTGGGCGCGCGCGCCGTGGCCTTCGGCGAGCTGGAGCCCTGGACCATCTATTCCGGCAACCCGGCCAAGCCGATCCGCAAGCGCCGAGCGTCATGAACCCAGCTGCAACCAGCCCCCGCAGCGCCGCGCCCGACAACTGCGTGGTGGTGCTGCTCACCTTCAATTCCGCGGGAATCATCCGCGAGACCGCCACTGCGGCGCTGCGGGTGAGCCCGCACGTGTACGCCGTGGATTCGGGCTCCAACGACGGCACTGTGCAGATCCTGCAGGAGCTGGGCTGCACGGTGGTGCAGCGGCCCTTCACCAACTACAGCGACCAGCGCAATTGGGCCATCGCCCAAGTGCAAGCCAGCCACGAGTGGCAGCTGCACCTGGATGCCGACGAGGTGCTGGACGACACCTGCGTGGGCGAGATCCGTGCCTTGCTGCACGGCGCAGCCGGGCACGACGCCTACATGCTGCGCCGGCGCGACTACTTCATGGGAAGGATGCTGCGCTTCTCGGGCGTCAATCCGTGGCATCTGCGCCTGTTCCGAAGCGGCGCCGGCCGCTGCGAGGCGCGCCTGTACGACCAGCACTTCATCCTGGTGGGCGCCGCCCGCAGCAGCGCGCGCCTGCGCGGCTTCATGCACGACAAGAATGCGCTGTCGCTGTCGGACTGGATCACACGCCACAACCGCTGGAGCGATTCCGAGGCGCGCGAGAAATCGGGCCCGCAGGCGCTGGGCGACGATGTGCTGCAGCCGCGCCTGCTGGGCGATGCGCGCGAGCGCACCCGCTTCATCAAGCAGCTGTACTACCGCTTGCCGATCGGCCTGCGCGCCATCGGGTACTTCCTTTACCGCTACTTCCTGCGGCTGGGCTTCCTGGACGGCCGGCCCGGCTTCTATTTCGCCTTTTTCCAGGCCCTGTGGTTTCGCATGCTCGTGGACGCCAAGCTCTACGAGATGCGGATGGCCACCGATGACAACTCCACTTCGGAAGTGAACGCACCATGCGCCAATACAACCCGTCAAAACGCATCCTCGTGACCGGCGGTGCCGGCTTCCTGGGCAGCCATCTGTGCGACCGCCTCATCGAGGCGGGGCACGACGTGCTGTGCGTGGACAACTTCTTCACCGGCACCAAACGCAACATCGAGCACCTGCTGGACCACCCCCAGTTCGAGCTGATGCGCCACGACGTGACCTTTCCGCTGTACATCGAGGTCGACGAGATCTTCAACCTGGCCTGCCCGGCGTCGCCCGTGCACTACCAGCACGACCCGGTGCAGACCACCAAGACCAGCGTGCACGGCGCCATCAACATGCTGGGCCTGGCCAAGCGGGTGCGCGCCAAGATCCTGCAGGCCTCCACCAGCGAGGTGTACGGCGACCCCGAGATCCACCCGCAGGTGGAGCAGTACTGGGGCCGGGTGAACCCCATCGGCATCCGAAGCTGCTACGACGAAGGCAAGCGCTGTGCCGAGACCCTGTTCTTCGACTACCACCGCCAGCACAAGCTGCGCATCAAGGTGGCGCGCATCTTCAACACCTACGGCCCGCGCATGCACACCAACGACGGGCGGGTGGTGTCCAACTTCATCGTGCAGGCCCTGCGCGGGCAGGACATCACCATCTACGGCGACGGCAGCCAGACCCGCAGCTTCTGCTACGTGGACGACCTGATCGAGGCGCTCTTGCGGCTCATGGCCACGGGCGACGACTTTCCGGGCCCGGTGAACATCGGCAACCCCGGCGAGTTCTCGATGCTGGCGCTGGCACAAAAAGTCATAGAACTGACCGGCTCGCGCAGTAAGCTCGTGCGCATGCCCTTGCCGGCAGACGACCCCAAGCAACGGCGCCCCGATATTTCGCTGGCGCAGGAGCATTTGGGCGGCTGGGAACCCCGGACGCAGCTGGACGAAGGCTTGGCGAGGACAATCGCCTATTTCGACCAACTGCTCTCGTCCGGCGCCAAGGCCAAGCCAGAGCCTTCCTTGACTACTACATGAACATCACCATCATCGGCACCGGCTATGTGGGCCTCGTAACTGGAACCTGCCTGGCGGACCTGGGCAACCACGTCTTCTGCCTGGACGTCGACGCCGCCAAGATCGCCACGCTCAACAGCGGCGGCGTTCCCATCTACGAACCCGGCCTGGCCGAGCTGGTGCAGCAGAACCTGTCGGCCGAGCGGCTGATCTTCTCCACCGACGTAAAAGACGCGGTGAAGCACGGCGACGTGCAGTTCATCGCCGTCGGCACCCCGTCCGACGAAGACGGCAGCGCCGACCTCAAGTACGTGCTGGCCGCCGCGCGCGAAATCGGCCGCCACATGGAAGGCTTCAAGGTGGTGGTGGACAAGTCCACCGTGCCGGTGGGCACCGCCGACAAGGTGCGCGCGGCCATCCAGGAAGAGCTGGACAAGCGCGGCCGCGGCGACATCGGCTTCGCCGTGGTGAGCAACCCCGAGTTCCTGAAAGAGGGCGCGGCGGTGGACGACTTCATGCGGCCCGACCGCATCGTGCTGGGCGTGGACGACAACGAAAGCGGCGCCAAGGCCCTGGCCATGATGCGCAAGCTCTACGCCCCCTTCAACCGCAACCACGAGCGCACCCGCGTGATGGACGTGCGTTCGGCCGAGTTCACCAAGTACGCGGCCAACGCCATGCTGGCCACGCGCATCAGCTTCATGAACGAGCTGGCCAACCTGGCCGATCGCGTGGGCGCCGACATCGAGCTGGTGCGCCAGGGCATGGGCTCCGATCCGCGCATCGGCTACAGCTTCCTGTATGCCGGTACCGGCTATGGCGGCAGTTGCTTTCCCAAGGACGTGGCGGCACTGGCGCGCACGGCCGCCGAATACGGCCAGCAACTGAAGGTGCTGGGCGCGGTGGAAGCCGTCAACGACGCGCAGAAGACGGTGCTGGTGGACAAGGTGGTCGAGCGCTTCGGCAAGAAGCTGGACGGCCGCAAGTTCGCCGTGTGGGGCCTGGCCTTCAAGCCCAATACCGACGACATGCGCGAAGCGCCCAGCCGGGTGCTGATCGGCGCCATGCTGCGCGCGGGCGCCAAGGTGGCGGCGCACGACCCGGTGGCCATGGCCGAAGCCAAGCGCGCCTTTGCGCTGGACTTTGCCGACGCGCCGGAGCTGCTGGGCAACCTGGAATTCGTCTCCAGCCCCATGCACGCGGTGGAGCAGGCCGACGCACTGGCCATCGTCACCGAATGGAAGGCCTACAAGGCGCCGCACCTGGAGCGCTTGAAGGCGGTGCTGAAGGCGCCGGTCATCTTCGACGGCCGCAACCTGTTCGAGCCGGTG
>JAFECZ010000112.1 GCA_018241905.1 Pseudomonadota bacterium | reverse complement strand
CAGCTGGTCTTTCACGCTGCGATGCACGATGAGCCGGCGCAGCGTGGTGCAGCGCTGGCCCGCAGTGGCCACGGCCCCGAAGAGGATGGCGCGCAAGGCCATGTCCAGGTCGGCCGCCGGCGTCACGATCATGGCGTTGTTGCCGCCAAGCTCCAGGATGCGCCGGCCGAAGCGCTGCGCCACCTTCGGGCCCACCGCGCGGCCCATGCGGGTGGAGCCGGTGGCCGAGACCAGCGCGATGCGCGGATGTTCCACAAGCGCCTGCGCCAGGTCGGCGCGGCCGATGGCGACCTGTGCCAGCCCCTTGGGCGCCTGCGCGCCGAAGCGCTCGATGGCGCGCTCCAGCGCGCGGAAGGTGGCCAGGCCCGACAGCGGCGCCTTTTCCGAGGGCTTGAAGATCACCGGGTCGCCGCACACCAGCGCCAGCGCGGCGTTCCACGCAAACACCGCGCTCGGAAAGTTGAAGGCGGTGATCACCGCCACCGGGCCCAGCGGGTGGTACTGCTCCATCATGCGGTGGCCCGGGCGCTCCGAGACGATGGTGCGGCCGTAGAGCTGGCGCGACAGGCCCAGCGCGAAGTCGCAGATGTCCACGCATTCCTGCGCCTCGCCAAGGCCCTCCTGCGTGATCTTGCCGACCTCCAGCGAGACGATGCGGCCGATGTCCGCCTTGGCCGCGCGCAGCTCCTCGCCCCACAGCCTCACGAGCTCGCCGCGCACCGGCGCAGGTACCACGCGCCACGCAAGAAAGGCCGCGTGCGCCTGCTCCACCATGTCGCCGACGACCGAAGCTGGCAGTTCCGCAAGGCGCGCCAGCTCGCGGCCGTCGATGGGCGAGCGCACCGGCAGCGAGCCGCCCTGGCATTCGCCAAGGCCGTTGCGTTGGAAGAGTCGGGACAGCTCGTCGTTCGTCATCGTGGGGCGCTCCGTTCAGGCGTGTTCATGTTCGTGCTCCGCTTCGCGCTCGGCAGGCGTTGGCGCGCGCGTGCCCAAGTGTGCGTAATGGTGGCCGACCCGGGTGCCAAGGAAATCCCGCAGCGCCACCTGTTCCTGCCGCACGAAACCCTTGGCAGGAAGCTTGCCCTGCTGCAGGAGTTCGAGCACGCCGACCACGCCCGCGGCCGTGCACAGCTCGATGGCGGTGGGCGCCTTGCCGCGCAGTTCGCCGCCGTAGATTCGCGCCAGGCAAGTCTCCTGCTCGAAGCGTCCGCCACGAAGCCCGCTGGCGGCCGCGAAGACGATCACCACGTCGTCGCGGCTGTGCGGCACCGCGTGTTCCAGCACCTGGCGCAGCAGGTCGCGCCGCTCTATCAGGCGCAGGTCGTGCAGCAGGAAGTTCATGGCCTCGCGATGTCCGGGGTAGCGGATGGACTTGTAGTCGAGGTTGCGCACGCGGCCCTGCAGGCTTTCGCACAAGGTGCCCAGGCCGCCGGCGGTGTTGAAGGCTTCGAAGGCCTCGGCGTCGAGCGTGAAGGTCTCGTGGCCTTCCAGCGGCTGCACCTTCACGCGCTCGCCGTTGACGATGGCGTCGCCCGGGTTGCAGTATTCGTTGATCACGCCGTCGATGCTCCAGGTGAAGTTGTAGCGCAGGCTGTTGGTGGCATGCCGGGTGAGGGCGCCCACGCGCAGGCGCAGGTCGTAGAGCGTGTCGAAGCGGCCGGCCAGGTCCCAGCCCAGCATGCCGATCACGCCCGGCGCCAGGCCGCACTGGGGCATCAGCACTGCACTGGCGTTGACGCCCATCTGCCGGATCGCCTGGGTGGCCGCCACGTCCTCGGTCAGGTCGAAGTAGTGGGTGCCGCAGCTGGCGGCCATGGCGGCCACTTGCTGCGCCATGAAGAAAGGCAGGCAGTTGATGACGGCGTCGTGCGCGCACAGCGCTGTGCAAAGGTCTTCTTCGCGGCTGGCGTCGAGCACGAGACGGCGCACGTGGCGGTCGGGGCCGTCTGCGGCGGGCGCGGGCGCCTGGTCCGCCAGCGTGACCCGCAGGCGCGGGTGGTGTTGCACGAGCATGTCTGCCACCGTGGCGCCGATCTTGCCGGCGCCCAGGACCAGCACGCTGTCCAGTTGAACCTTGGCCATGGCTTCCTCCTTCGTTGTTCGCGTTGCCTTCCAATCTAGTCGCCATCGGCGGCGGAAAGAAGAGAGCAGAACGCTGCAAGCCCCTGCGTCCTTCGTCGAAATGACGAAGGCCCTGGTCAACCTGCACAATGTGCTGCATGGAGCACATGCAAGCGCGCCTCGACGACCTGGACCGGCAACTGCTGGCCTTGCTGCAAGCCAATGCGCGTGCGCCCACCGCCGAGCTGGCGCGCCGGCTGAAAGTGGCGCGAACCACCGTGGTGGCGCGCATTGCCCGCCTGGAGCGCGAAGGCGTGGTGGGGGGCTACGGCGTTCGCCTGGGCCGCCGCCTCGAAGAGTCGGCGGTGCGCGCTTTCTGCGGCCTGAGCGTGCAGGCGCGCTGCGCCGCCGTCGTCATCAAGGCCCTGGAGCGCATGCCGGAAGTCGAGGGCGCCTGGGCCGTGAGTGGCGAGTTCGACTACATGGTGCAGCTGCGCTGCGCATCGCCGCAGGAACTGGATGCGCTGCTCGACCAGCTGGGCCAGATCGAAGGCGTACGCCAGACCCAGACCTCGATGGTGCTGAGCCAGAAGATCGACCGGCGGCCCACCGACGCGCTGAAAGCCATCACCGGAGAGCCGACATGAACGCACGCGTGCCTGACTTCGAACCGCCGGTGATCCCGGCCGAATTCCAGCAGTGCCTCGAGCTGCAGCGCGCTGCGCACCTGGCCCATCCGCAGCCGAGCCGCCAGGAGCGCGTGGCCGACCTGAACGCGCTGGCCCGCATGCTCAAGGACAACCGCGAGCGGCTGGTCGAGGCCATCAGCCGCGACTACGGCAACCGCTCGGAATTCGAAACGCTGTTCGCCGAGATCTTCGTGGCGCTCGAGACCATCAAGGACAGTGCGCGCAACCTGAAGAAGTGGATGAAGCCCCAGCGCCGCCACATCGACAGGCTGATGTACCCCGGGGCCTCCAACCGGGTGATTCCGCAGCCGCTGGGCGTGGTCGGCGTGATCGTGCCGTGGAACTTCCCGCTCAATCTTTCGTTCTGTCCGCTGGCCGCCATCTTCGCGGCGGGCAACCGCGCGATGGTGAAGATGTCGGAGAACTCCAGCCATCTGGCCGCGCTGCTCATGGAGATCAGCCCGCGCTACCTGCCGCACGACAAGCTGCGTTTCTTCGACGACGGCGGCGGGCGCGGGCCGGCCTTCTCGTCGCTGCCATTCGACCATCTGCTGTTCACCGGCTCGGGCGCCACCGGCCGCGCGGTCATGGCCAGTGCGGCGCGCAATCTCACGCCGGTGACGCTGGAGCTGGGCGGCAAGTCGCCTGCCATCGTCGGCCCGGACTATTCCGTGAAGACTGCTGCCGAGCGGATCATGTGGGTGAAGATGTTCAACGCCGGCCAGATCTGCACGAACATCGACTACGTATTCCTGCCCGAAGGCGCCCGGCAGGAGTTCGCGGAGCATTGCAGCCGCCTCGTGGCCCGGCGCTACCCCGATCTCAATGCGGATGACTACACCTCGATCATCGACCAGCGGTCGTTCGAGCGGCTGCAGGCAGCATTGGGCGATGCGCGGGCCAAGGGCGCGACCGTAGTCAACCTGGCGCCGCAGCAGACGCCCGATGCGGCCCGGCGCAAGATGGCACCGTACCTGGTGTTCGACCTCACGCCGGAGATGGAGCTGTCGCGGCGCGAGATCTTCGGGCCGATCCTTCCCGTGCGCACCTATGCCACGCGCGAAGAAGTGGCGGGCTACATCAATGGCCAGGACCGTCCGCTGGCTATCTATCCTTTCACGAACGACACGAGCCTGCAGGACTACTACGTCTCGCAGGTGATGTCGGGCGGAGTGTCCATCAACGAAGGGCTGCTGCATGTGGCGCAGCACGATCTGCCCTTTGGCGGCGTCGGCCCTAGCGGCATGGGGCACTACCACGCGCGAGAAGGCTTCACGACATTTTCCAAGCTGCGTCCGGTGTTCAGGCAAGGGCCTTTTTCCGGCGTGCAGATGTTCTTCCAGCCACCTTATGGCAAACGGGCGCTGAAGCTGCTCAAGCTGCTGCTGCGCTTGAAGACCGGCGAGTAAGCAGGCCCGCGCCGCAGCCCGCCGGCCGTGTTCATCGGGAGGCCTGCCGCGTGAGCGCGCGGCTCAGGGTTTCGCTCGGCAGTTCGCCAAAGGTGCGGCGGTAGTGTTCGGCAAACCTGGACAGGTGGCGAAAGCCCCAGCGCGTTGCCACGCTGGTGACGCTGCAGTCCGGCGCCGCGGCAACCAGTTCGCGCAGCGCACCGTTCAGGCGGATGTTCGCGAACCATCGGCCGGGCGTCATGCCAACGGCGTTCTGGAAGATCAGCTCGAGCGATCGCTGGCTGTAGCCGCTTCGACGCGCGATTTCCGACAGGTTGACGTTGGACACGCCGCCGCCGAGCAGCAAGCGCTCGCAGGCCAGGATGAGCTGATGGTGCCGCTGGGCTGTTGCGCTCTTGCTGTTCGGCTCGGCAACGTGCGCCGTGCCGAGCGCGTCGACGTAGGCGGTCACGAATGCACGCGACATCTCGCGAGCGAGCTGCGGCGCAATGCCGCCCGTGGGCGCCAGCTCGGCGGCCAGGTCCAGCGCGTCGTAGCACAGTTGCTGCAACTGGATCCGGCTCTCTCGAAGAAGCTTGTAGATCTTGAAGCCCCGCTTGGCCAGTGAGATCGGCCGGCCCAGGCGAGCCATGGCCATTTCCTGCAGCTTGGCCTCGGGCATCGCAACGTTGATCCATCGCGAGGCGCCCGTTGCGTGATAGGTGAGTTCGGCCCCAGGCGCGTAGACCTGCACTTCGTCCTCGCCGATCGATTCGAGGTTGCAGCGCGTGAGCTCCATGCCTTCGTCGACCAGGCCGATGCAGACCGTGTCTTGAGGCATGGCGCCTTGACCGATCACCGCAAAGTTGTATGTGCCCGACTCGACGCGCACGTCGCCCAGGACGAGGCGTCGATGCACGAGGTCTGCGCGGTTCGAAGAAATCAGTCGGTGTTCGAAATGGCCACCATAGACCACATCGAAAATCTGCGTCGGCTCGAAGCCTGAATAGGTATGAGCTTCGTACAAAGAAGCTGACATCTGGACCTCCTCCCCCTGCTGGTTTCGTTTTTTGGATAGTTCTATTGCGCATCCCCCACTACCATGCGCCTGCTCAGGGGGGGATTTCAACACCATGGCTTCGCTCGACGCAAGGGCCAACATTGGCTCGCGGCAGCTCGACAAGAACATCGCGCGCGTCAAACGCAGCGATTTGCTGGTCGAGCCGGAAATTGGATTCGATACCAGGGGCCTGGTCCCCGAGCTCGAAGACTTCGCTCGCTATCGAGATCCCGAATCAGGACGAACGTGGTGCGGCTACGGCCGCCCGCCCACCTGGATTCGCGGCAAGGACCGCGAGCGCTTTCGAGTGCAGCGCTCTTCAGGCGATTGAGGCGCTGCACGGAAGACAAGGAACAAAGAGAAAAGAAATGAATAGGGCAGCAACAAGTGATGCGCCGGCCTCGTGAACGTGTTGTTCATCGCTGACGCTTCAACGACCGCGCACGCTCTCGCGCCGTCGCCGAGGCTCGGGCTTGCACGGCAGCAGCAGAACGCGAAGCGGCCGGCATTGCGGTCTTGCAGCCCCTTGTCCTTTGTCAATCCGCAGGTGTCGCCAGCGTCGCCCGCATCGCCAGAGTCGCCCGCATCGCGTGTCCCCTGCCGCGCAGGGACCCACATGCCTTCATCAGTCGAGACAACCTCATGTGCCCTTGCGCAAGTCGCGCAGGGGCCTCGATGTTTTATTGCGGCGAATTTCGCCAGATCGATCGCGTAAAGGAAGGAGATAGCCAGTGAGAGTCACCAAGTTCTTGGTTGCGGCAGTTGCCGGCGTGGCGGCGGTATCCGCCGTGTCGCAACAGCAACAGCAGCAACAGCAACAGCAGCAAGGCCAGAGCAAGCCCAACATCATCCTGATCGTGGGCGACGACGTCGGCTTTGGCGACCTCGGCCCCTATGGGGGCGGGGAGGGACGCGGCATGGCCACGCCCAACATCGACCGCATGGCCAGTGAAGGCATGACCTTCTACACCTTCTATGCCCAGCCCAGTTGCACGCCGGGACGTGCCTCCATGCAAACGGGCCGAAATCCCAATCGCAGCGGCATGACCACCGTGGCCTTCCAGGGTCAGGGTGGTGGCCTGCCGGCGGCCGAATGGACCCTGGCCTCGGTGCTGAAGACCTCCGGCTACAACACCTTCTTCACCGGCAAGTGGCACCTGGGCGAGTCGGACTATGCGCTGCCAAACGCGCAGGGCTACGACGAGATGCGCTACGTGGGCCTGTACCACCTGAACGCCTACACCTACGCCGATCCGACTTGGTTCCCGGAAATGAGCGACGAGCTTCGCGCCATGTTCAAGAAGGTGACCCGCGGCGCCGTCTCCGCCAAGGCTGGCCAGAAGCCGGTCGAGGACTTTGCGATCAACGGCCAGTACGTGGACAAGCCCAAGGAGAAGACGGCCGAGTATCCCAACGGCGTGGTGGGCATCCCGTTCTTCGACAGCTACGTGCAAAAGGCCGCGCTCGAATACCTCGACCAGGCGGCCAAGTCGAACAAGCCCTTCTTCATGAACGTCAACTTCATGAAGGTGCACCAGCCGAACATGCCGGCGCCCGAATTCAAGGGCAAGTCGGCGGCCAAGTCCAAGTACGCGGACTCGGTGGTTGAGCTGGACACGCGCGTTGGCGCCATCATGGACAAGGTACGTTCGCTGGGGCTGGACAAGAACACCATGGTGATCTTCACCACCGACAACGGCGCCTGGCAGGACGTGTACCCCGATGCGGGCTACACCCCGCTGCGCGGCACCAAGGGTACGGTGCGCGAGGGCGGCAACCGTGTGCCGGCCATTGCATGGATGCCTGGCAAGGTCAAGGCCGGCGTCAAGAATTTCGACATGGTGGGCGGCCTGGACCTGATGGCGACCTTTGCCAAGGTGGGTGGTGCGAAGCTTCCCGAGAAGGACCGCGAAGGCAAGCCGATCATCTTCGACAGCTATGACATGTCGCCCCTTCTGTTCGGCACCGGCAAGTCCGAGCGCAAGGCGTGGTTCTACTTCACGGAAAACGAGCTGACTCCCGGCGCGGTGCGCGTTGGCCAGTTCAAGGCGGTGTTCAACCTGCGGGGCGACGGCGGCGTGGCCACCGGCGGCCTGGCTGTGGATTCCAACCTGGGCTGGAAGGGCCCCGAGCAATATGTGGCCACGGTGCCCCAGGTGTTCGACCTCTGGCAAGACCCGCAGGAGCGCTACGACATCTTCATGAACAACTACACGGAGCACACCTGGACCCTGGTGACGTTCAACCAGGCCGTGAAGGACGAGATGAAGACGTACATCAAGTACCCGCCGCGCAAGTTGCAGAGCGAGGGCTATTCGGGCCCGATCACGCTCACGCAGTATCAGCGGCTGGCCAATATCCGCGAGCGCCTGGAGAAGGAAGGCTTCAACATTCCGATGCCAAGCGGCAACTGACGCCGGAGCGGGCAACGCTCGATGAAGAAGCCCCTGGTCGCGAGGCCAGGGGCTTTCTTCATGGGCGGCAAGCGGGCGGGTGGAGGCGCGGAACGTGGTTTGGCTCGGACTTCCAGCGCGCTGCCGTGCCCCGGCCGTCGCGCCATCTACCCGAATTTCCGGGCCCGGAATGGAAAAGGGGCTCCCACGTTGAAGTGGGAGCCCCTTTATTTGGTGCCGGAGAGATGAATCGAACACCCGACCTTCTCATTACGAATGAGCTGCTCTACCGACTGAGCTACACCGGCTAAGCCATCGATTATAGCGTGGTGTGGTAGCTCGTCACGCGCTCGACTTCATTTTTTGATCCGAGCACCACGGCGACGCGTTCGTGCAGCTTGGCGGGAGGCAGGTCCAGGATGCGCTGGCGACCATTGGTGGCGGCGCCGCCGGCCTGCTCGACGATCCAGCTCATGGGGTTGGCCTCGTACATCAGGCGCAGCTTGCCGGCCTTCTCGGGCTCGCGCTTGTCCCAGGGATACATGAAGACGCCGCCGCGCATCAGGATGCGGTGCACGTCGGCCACCATGCTGGCAATCCAGCGCATGTTGAAGTCCTTGCCGCGCGGACCATCCTTGCCGGCCAGGCATTCGCCGATGTAGCGCTGCACCGGTTCGTCCCAGTGGCGCTGATTGCTCATGTTGATGGCGAATTCCTTGGTGTCGGCCGGGATCTGGATGTTCTCCTGCGTGAGGATGAACGATCCCTGCTCGCGGTCGAGCGTGAACATGGCCACGCCGTTGCCCACGGTGAGCACCAGCGTGGTCTGCGGGCCGTAGATGCAGTAGCCGGCCGCCACCTGCTTGCTGCCGGCTTGCAGGAAGTCGGATTCCTGCACACCCTGGCCATGGCCGTTCTCGGGCTTCTTGAGCACGCTGAAGATGGTGCCGATGCTCACGTTCACGTCGATGTTCGAGGAGCCGTCCAGCGGATCGAACAGCAGCAGGTACTCGCCCTGCGGGTAGCGGTTGGGCACCAGGTGGATGCTGTCCATTTCCTCGCTGGCCATGGCCGCCAGGTGGCCGCCCCATTCGTTGGCCTCGATCAGCACTTCGTTGGCGATGATGTCCAGCTTCTTCTGGACTTCGCCCTGCACGTTCTCGGACTCGGCCGAGCCCAGCACGCCGCCCAGCGCGCCCTTGTTGACGGCCTGGCTGATGCTCTTGCAGGCGCGGGCCACCACTTCGAGCAGAAGGCGCAGTTGCGAGGGAATCGATCCGTCGCTTCGCTGCTGCTCCACGAGGTATCGGGTGAGGGAGATTTTTTGCGCCATGGGCGTCAATCCTTGCTTGGTTTCTTTCAATTCGTGTGTCAGTTGCCCAGGGCGCGGGTCACCACCTCTTGGGTGTCCTTGCTCAGGTCGGGCTTGGCGGCCACGCGGGCAATCGCCTCGCGCGCTGCGCTGCGGTAGGGCTCGGCCAGCTTGCTCCAGCGGTCCAGGCCGCGCGCCAGGCGCGCCGCCACCTGCGGGTTGATGGTGTCCAGCTCCATCACGCGGTCGCTCCAGTACACATAGCCGGCCGCGTCCGGACGGTGGAAGGCGCCCGGGTTGCCGTTGCAGTAGCTGAAGATCACGCTGCGCGCGCGGTTCGGGTTCTTGATGGAAAAGTCCGGGTGCTTCATGAGCTGGCGCACCAGCGGCAGGATGTCGCCGCCGCGGTCGGGGGCGCCGGCTTGCAGCGCGAACCACTTGTCGATGACCAGTTGCTCGTCCTTGAAGATGGCGTGGAAGCTGGCCAGCGCCTGCGCGGCCAGCGAATGGCCGGACGACACCAGCGCCTGCAGGGCGTTGAAGCGGTCGGTCATGTTGCCGGCGTCCTTGAAGCGCTGCAGCGTCTTGCCGGGCCACACGGTGTCGCCGGTTTCGCGCGCGGCCAGGCACAGGTGGGACAGCGCCATGCCCGCCAGCGCGCGGCGTCCAGAAGAACTGGGGTCGGGCTGGTAGGCGCCGGTGTCCTTGTTGTCTTCGTACGCCTGTTGCCATTCGGGTTGCAGGGCGGTGGCCATGCGCGCGCGCATGGCTTCGCGCACCGTGTGCACGCGCTGCGGGTCGACCACGTCCAGTTGCTCGGCGATGTAGGTTTCCGAGGGGAGGGTGAGCACCAGTTCCTTGAAGGCGGCATCCAGCACGGGGTCGCTCAGCAGGCGGCGCATGGCGTGGATGTAGGCCTCGCTGAGCGCGCCCGCGGCGCCTTCGGCCGGCGGTGCGGTGATGGCGGCGACGGCAGCGCGCAGCGCCAGGCGCTGGCCCGCTTCCCAGCGGTTGAAGGGGTCGGCGTCGTGGGCCAGCAGGGCGAGCAGCTGTGCGTCGCTGTAGTCGTGGTCCAGGATCACCGGCGCGCTGAAGCCGCGCAGGATCGAGGGCACCGGCTCGGCGTCGATGTTGGAGAAGGTGAAGCTCTCGGCCGCCTGCGTCACCACCAGCGTTTGCGTGGGCGCCAGTTCGCGGCCGTCGGCGCTGACCAGGCCCACGTTCACCGGGATGACGAAGGGCAGCTTTTCCGACTGGCCCGGCGTGGGCGCGCAGCTTTGCTCGAAATGCAGGGTGTAGCTGCGCTCGTCGGCGTTGTAGCTGCCGCGTGCCGCCAGGCGCGGCGTGCCGGCCTGGCTGTACCAGCGCTTGAACTGGGGCAGCAGGCGTGCCAGGTCCGATTCGGGGTTGGCGTCGGCAATGGCCTGGGCGAAATCGTCGCAGGTGACGGCCTGGCCGTCGTGCCGCTCGAAGTACAGCTTCATGCCGCGGGCGAAGCCGTCGCGGCCCACCAGCGTCTGCATCATGCGCACCACCTCGGCACCCTTCTCGTAGATGGTGACGGTGTAGAAGTTGCTGATCTCGACGTAGCTGTCGGGGCGCACCGGGTGCGCCATGGGGCCGGCGTCCTCGGGGAACTGTGCGGTGCGCAGCACGCGCACGTCCTCGATGCGCTTGACGGCGCGCGCGGAGGCGTCGGCGCACAGGTCCTGCGTGAACTCCTGGTCGCGGAAGACCGTGAGACCCTCCTTGAGCGAGAGCTGGAACCAGTCGCGGCAGGTGACGCGGTCGCCCGTCCAGTTGTGGAAGTACTCGTGGCCCACCACGCTCTCGATGTTGCCGTAGTCGGCATCGGTGGCGGTGGCCTGGTTGGCCAGAACGTACTTCGTGTTGAAGATGTTCAGGCCCTTGTTCTCCATGGCGCCCATGTTGAAGTCGCTGGTGGCGACGATCATGAAGCGCTCCAGGTCCAGCGGCAGGCCGAAGCGTGCCTCGTCCCAGACGATGGAGCGCATCAGCGAATTCATGGCGTGCTCGGTCTTGTCAAGGTCGCCGGGGCGCACGAAGACCTGCAGCAGGTGCTCCTTGCCGCTGCGGGCCTTGATGCGCTGCTCGCGCGCCACCAGCTTGCCGGCCACCAGCGCGAACAGATAGCTGGGCTTGCGGAACGGGTCGACCCACTTGGCAAAGTGGCGGCCTTCAGGAAGTTCGCCTTGCTCGACCAGGTTGCCGTTGGACAGCAGCACGGGGTAGTCGTCCTTGCTGGCACGGATGAGCACCGTGTAGCTGGCCATGACGTCCGGGCGGTCCAGGAAGTAGGTGATGCGGCGAAAGCCCTCGGCCTCGCACTGGGTGAAGAAGGTCTCTTCACTCACGAACAGGCCCATCAGCTTGGTGTTCTTGGCCGGCTGGCAGGTGGTGAATACTTCCAGCTCGAATTCGTCGGGCAGGTTGTCGAGCACCAGTTGCTCGCCTTCCATGCGAAAGGACGCGCCCTGGCCGTTGACCAGCACGCGGGCCAGGTTGAGCTCGTCGCCGTCCAGGCGCAGCGGCTGCACCGGCGCATCGGCATTGCGGCGCAGGCGCATGCGGTTGAGCACGCGGGTCTTGGCCGGGTCCAGGTCGAAAGTCAACTCGACCGTGTCGATCCAGTAGGGCGGCGCGGTGTAGTCCTCGCGGCGGATGGCCACCGCCTGGCCCTGTGCATCACGCTGTTGCAACATCGAGTGTCTCCAGAAAGTTCGATTGGGCGAGTTCTTCGTAGTCACGCACGGCCTTCATCACGTGCGGTCCGGCGAGTTCGGTAGGCGAGTGGGTGCTGCACACGGCAATGGCCCGCATGCCGGCGCGGCGCGCGGCCTCGATGCCGAAGGGGGCGTCCTCGAACACGATGCAGCGCTCGGGTGCCACGCCCAGGCGCCGGGCCACTTCCAGGAAGATTGCCGGCGTAGGCTTGCCCGTGAGGCCCTCGTCGCCGCCGACCATGGCGGCGGGCGTCGGCTCCATGCCGAGATGGCCCATGGCGAAGGCAATGTTGTGCCGGTCGCCGGCGGTGCCGACGCCGATCTTCAGGCCGCGTGCATGGGCTGCGCGGGCAAAGCTGCGAAATCCGGCTACCTCGGAAAACACGGGCGCGAAAAGCTCGCGGTAGATGCTTTCCTTCTCGGCCACCAGGGCTTCGCACTCGGCCTGCGACAGCGGCTTTTCGAAGACCTCGCGCATGCACTCGACGCCGGTGCGGCCCGTGGTGCGTACAAGGATTTCCTCGGCAGGCATCGTTACGCCATGCCGGCGCGCGAACTCCACCCAGGACTTGGCGTGCCAGGGCATGGAGTCGATCATCGTGCCGTCCATGTCGAAGATCAGGGCCCGGACAGACTGCGGGGGTGTGCTCATGCGGTGTTGCGGTCCTGTGCTCAGACGCCTTGCTTGAGCGAGGCTTCGATGAAGGCGTCGAGGTCGCCGTCCAGCACCTTCTGCGTGGCCGAGATTTCGACGTTGGTGCGCAGATCCTTGATGCGGCTGTTGTCCAGCACGTAGCTGCGGATCTGGTGGCCCCAGCCCACGTCGGTCTTGGTGTCTTCGAGCTTTTGCTGCTCTTCCATGCGCTTGCGCATCTCGTGGTCGTACAGGCGCGAGCGCAGGCGCCGCCAGGCGACGTCG
>JAFECZ010000111.1 GCA_018241905.1 Pseudomonadota bacterium | reverse complement strand
CGCCCTCGCCGGCCGCTTCGAGCAGCTGACGCACCTGCTGCGCCAGCGAGCCGAAGATCCTGCCGGCCAGGCTGGCCGAATCGTTGCCGAACACGATGCGGTCGCAGTGGTAGTCGCGGGCGGCCGTCACGATGGTCTCGGCGCTGCGGCCGACGCGCACGGTGCTCTGGTAGTGCACGCCGGCCAGGTCCAGCAGCTTTTGCGCGTACTGGAGGTCTTCTGCGCCGGTGCTCAGCTGCAGCTCGCGCAGTTCGGCAGCGCCGAACAGCATCGCCACATGGCCCGACACCCTGGGCTGCACGCGCAGCAGGCGAACCGTGACCGGCCCGGCCTGGCGCATGCGCAGCACCTGCTCGACCGCCGAGCGCGTGCGCGCGGGCTGATCGGGGTCGACGGGCAGCAGGACGCGGCTCATGGCCGTTTCAGGTTTCAGGCGGCAGGCTGGTCCGCCGCGCGTTCGCCGGCCTCGTCGGCCTTCGGCGCGGGGGTGCGGCCGGCCAGCCACTTGCCCACCACGACCACCAGCACGGCGCCCAGGCCCGGCACCAGCCAGTGCAACATGTGCTGCTGTTCTGCCCAGTGATGGATGGCCGGGTCGCTCATGGCCATTTCGCCGGCCACCCAGCCCAGCAGCGCGGCGCCGGCGGTGATGATGATCGGGAAGCGCGACATGAGCTTGAGGATGATGGTGCTGCCGAAGATGATGAGCGGAATGCTGATCACCAGGCCGAACACCAGCAGCGGCACGTTGCCCTTGGCGGCGGCGGCCACGCCCACCACGTTGTCCAGGCTCATCACCAGGTCGGCCACCACGATGGTCTTGATGGCGGCGAACAGGCCCGAATGGCCTTCGAGGTTTTCCTCGCCGTCCTCGCCCTGCAGCAGGCCCACGCCGATCCACAGCAGCAGCGCCGCACCCACGAGCTTGAGGTAGGGCAAGGTGAGCAGGTAGACCGCAAAGAAGGTCAGCACCACGCGCAGCACGATGGCACCCACGCTACCAAAGATGATGGCCTTCTTCTGCTGGGCCGGCGGCAAGGCGCGCGAAGCCATCGCGATCACCACGGCGTTGTCGCCGCTGAGCACGATGTTGATCAGGATGATCTGCGATAGGGCAACCCAGAAATCAGGGCTGGATAGAAATGACACGTGTGTCTCCTTGAGGCTCGAACGATGTTTCGGAACCCGGTGGTTCCGTCTGGTTCGAGCTTAGGGAGGTGCCCTGTCATCTTTCTGCCGGCTGGCTGTCAGCAGGCTATCGAAAAGCTGTCAGCCAGCTTACAGGGGTGCGGCGGATCCGGCAGGCCGCAGGGGGAAGATCACGCTGAAGGTGTTGCCCACGCCATCGGTGTCTTCTTCGAGGGTGATGCGCGCGCCGTGCAGCGTGGCGATCTCGCTGACGATGGCCAACCCCAGGCCGCTGCCGTCTTCCTGCGTGCCCAGCATGCGGTGAAAGCGCTCGAACACGCGCGGGCGCTCGGCCACCGGAATGCTCGGCCCGTCGTCGCTGATGGCGAGCTGGCATTGGCCATCGGCGGTGCGGCTGGTGCGCACCGTGACACGCCCGCCCTGCTGGCTGTAGCGGATGGCGTTGTCGATCAGGTTGTTGACCAGCTCGCGCAGCCGGTCGGGGTCGGCATCGATCATCAGCGCATGCCCGGCCCCTTCGAAGCCCAAGTCGATGTCGCGCTTGAGCGCCTGCGGCACCCAGTCCATGCTCACCTCCAGCGCGTGCGCGTTCAGGTCCAGCGGCTGCAGCTGCATGGAGTCGAGCGCGCCGGGCTCGTTGCGCGCCAGCGAGAGCAGCTGGCGCACCAGCCGCGAGAGGCGGTCGGCGCTGATGTAGAGCTGGGCCAGCGAATGGCGCACGCGCTGCAGGTCGTTCTCGCGCAGCGCCAGCTCGATCTGCGCCTTCAGGCCGCTCACCGGCGTCTTGAGCTGATGCGCGGCATCGGCCACGAAGCGGTTCTGGAAGTCGAAGGTGCGGCCCAGGCGGGCCATGAGCTCGTTCACCTCGTCGACCAGCGGGCGCACCTCGCCGGGCACGTCGTGCGTGTCGATGGGGCTGAGGTCCAGGTGGGAGCGATCGGACACGGCGCGCCGCAGCCGCTGCAGCGGTGCGAGGCCGCGCGAGACGCCGAACCAAACCACCAGCGTGGCCATGACGATGAGCAGCAATTGCGGCAGCACCACGCTGGCCACCATCTCCCAGGTGAAGCGCGAGCGCTTGTTCAGCGTCTCGGCCACCTGCACCAGCACCAGCGGCGGGCCGGCGTCGGCGCCCAGGGGCATCCAGGCCACCATCATCCGCACCGGTTCGCCCTGCACTTCGCCGGCGTGGAAGTAGGGCTTGGCGGTCTTGTCCATCCTGGGCGCGGGCATGTCGGCGTTACCGCCCAGCAACTGGCCGCCTTCGCCGACCACGCGATAGAAGAGATGGTCTTCCTGGTCAAGCAGCAGCACGTTGGCCGCGGCTTCCGACATTTCCAGGCGAGGCTTGTCGCCGTCCAGCTTCACGTGCAGCACGATCTCGCGCGCCACTTCATACAGTGCGCGGTCGTAGGCCAGGTTGGAAAGGCGCAGCGACTGCCAATAGCCCGCGGCGCTGTCGAGCACCAGCAAGGCGGCCAGCGGGCCGAGCAGCCAGGCCAGCAACTTTCTTTGAAGGCGAGGCTCAGGCCTCCACATCGTGGGTGTCGATCAGGTAGCCCATGCCGCGCACGGTGCGGATCTCGCAGCCCAGCGGCTCGAGCTTCTTGCGCAGGCGGTAGACGTTGACTTCGATGGCGTTGTCGCCCACCTCGTCGCCCCAGCCGTACAGGTGGTTGACCATGTGCTCCTTGCTCACCACGCGGCCGGCGCGCATCAGCAACAGTTCGAGCACGGCAAGTTCGCGCGGCGACAGATCCAGCGGCTTCTTGTCGTAGTAGACGCGCCGGCCCACCGTGTCGAAGCGCAGCAGCCCATGCTCGAGATACGGCGTGGACTGGGTGCTGCGCCGAAGGAGCGCACGCACGCGGGCCTCGAGTTCGGGCAAATCGAAGGGCTTGGCAAGGTAGTCGTCCGCACCCAGGTCCAGCCCGCGAACGCGGTCGGCCAGCGTGTCGAAGGCGGTGAGCATCAGCACCGGCGTGGTGGACTTGCGTGCGCGCAGGCGCTGCAGCACTTCCAGGCCGGAGAGGCCCGGCAAGCCGATGTCGAGAATGGCCAGGTCGTAGATGCCCAGGGCCAGCGCGTGATCGGCCTCCTCGCCCGTGGACACCACGTCCACCGCATGGGCGGACTGCACCAGCGCGCGCGACAGCGCGTCCGCCAGTACCCGGTCATCTTCCACAAGCAGTATCCGCATGGCTTGGGATGCTAACGCCAAGGCTGCAGGCGCAGCGCCGGAGCGGTCAATTCAGGGTACCGCCGGTTTCGCGCACGTCCTCGCGCACCAGCAGCGCCGTGCGCACCGAGATGCGCAGGGCTTCGATCACCGTGTCCAGCGACAGGCTGGCAAGCCCGCCGCCCAGGCGCGCCGCCTGTTCGGGCAGCAATGGAATGTGGATGAACCCGCCGCGCAGCCCGCCTTGCACATCGGCCAAGGGCCGCGTGGCGATGCGGTGCATGAGCCCGAAGAAGATGTGGTTGCACACAAAGGTGCCGGCGCTGTTGGACACCGCCGCGGGAATGCCTGCGGCGCGCAGCGTGCTCACCAGCGCCTTGACCGGCAGCGTCGAGAAGTACGCGGCCGGTGCGCCCTCGATCACCGGCACGTCGATGGGCTGGCAGCCGGCGTTGTCGCAGATGCGGCCGTCGTCCATGTTGATGGCCACGCGCTCGGGCGTGATCTCGCTGCGGCCGCCGGCCTGGCCGATGGCCAGCACCAGCCCGGGCCGCACTTCGTCGATTGCCTCGTCCATGGCCCGCAGCGCCGCACCGAAGACGCAAGGCATGCGGCGCGCCTGCACCCGAACCGACTGGCCGCCGGGCAGCTCGAAGCGCCAGCCGTCCAGCGCCCGCGCGGCCTCCCACGACGGGTTGATGCTGTCGCGGTCGAAAGGCTCGAAGCCGGTGATGAGAACGCGCGTGCCGGTCATGCCATCGAGCGCGGCTTGATCGCAATGCCCTCGGCCGTGAGCCGTTCGCGGATGCGGCGGGCAAAGGCCAGCGCATGCGCGCCGTCGCCGTGCAGGCACACGCTCTGCGCGTTGACGGCCACGGTGCTGCCGTCGATGGCGCGCACCCGCTGGTCGCGCACCAGCGAAAGGGTCTGGGCCAGCGACTGCTCTTCGTCCTCGATCAGGGCGCCGGGCTGGCTGCGCGGCACGAGGCTGCCGTCGGGCATGTAGCCGCGGTCGGCAAACACCTCCTCGACCGGCACGAGGCCGGCGCGGCGGGCCGCATCGATCATGCCGCTGCCGGCCAGGCCGAAGAACTTGAGCGAAGGATCGAACAGGCGCACGGCCTCGACGATGGCCGCGGCCAGCTCGGGCTCCTTCACCGCCTGGTTGTAGAGCTGGCCGTGCGGCTTCACATGCGCCAGCGTGCCGCCCTCGGCCTTCACGATGGCGGCCAGCGCACCGACCTGGTAGAGCACGCCGGCCGTGATTTCCTCGGGCGGCAGGTGCATGGTGCTGCGGCCGAAGTTCTCGCGGTCGGGGAAGCTCGGGTGCGCGCCGACGGCCACGCCACGTTCGAGCGCCCATCGCACGCACTGGCGCATGGTCTTCGCATCCCCGGCGTGCCAGCCGCAGGCGATGTTGGCCGAGCTCACCAGGCCCAGCAGCGCCTCGTCGCTGCCGGCGCCTTCGCCCAGGTCGGCGTTCAGGTCAATTTCCATCGTGTTCTCCCGGCCAGCCCAGGAAGCCCAGGCCTTGTGCCACTTGCGCAAGATAGCGCTGCTGGGCATTCCATGCCTGCAGCGCGGACTGTTCATCCGTTTCGACCAGGCGCAGCAGTCCGCCAAGCGGTGCCTGCGCCAGCTTCCACAGGTCTGCGCGGATGACCACCGCAATGCGCGGATAGCCGCCCGTCGTCTGGGCATCGCCCATCAGGATGATCGGCTGGCCGGACGGCGGCACCTGCACCGTGCCCGGCACCACGCCGGCGGAAAGCATGTCGGTGGCGCCGCGCCGCCGCTTGAGTTCCGGTCCTGCCAGGCGGCTGCCCATGCGGTTGCTTTGGGGCGTGATGCGCCAGGTCTGGCCATGCAGGAGCTTGTGGGAAGCCTGCAGGAACTGCTCCGATTCAGGACCCGGCAGCACGCGCAAGGTGGTGGGTTCGCCAGCCGCATCGCATGACTCGGGCGGATGCACGCCGAACGGCCTTCGTTCCAGTTGCGACTCGTCCAGCACAGAGGCGCCGATGGGCAGCCGGTCGCCCTTGCGCAGTGCGCGGCCCTCCAGTCCGCCGAAGCCGGCCTTCAGGTCGGTGCTGCGCGAGCCGAGCGCAAGGGGCACGTCGATGCCGCCGGCCACGGCCAGCCAGCTTCGCAAGCCCGGGCGCATGCCGGTGGCCGCGCCGCCCAGGCGCAACGTCTGGCCGGCGCGCACCGGCACGCTCCAGCAGGGCGCAACCGGCGCGCCATCGAGTGTGGCGCCGAAGCCTTCGCCGGTCAGCGCGATGCGCGTGCCCTGCTCGAACCGGATCTCGCAGCCGCCCATCGTGAGCTCCAGCCCGGCAGCGCCATCGGCATTGCCCACCAGACGGTTGGCCAGGGTGAGCGCCAGCGCATCGAGCGCCCCGCCGGGGCAGATGCCCAGTTGCCGATGGCCGAAGCGGCCCAGGTCCTGCACCGAGGCCAGCATGCCCGGCTTGACGACGAGAAGGCTCATGCGGCCACGCTCGCCGCAACGAAACGGACCCGATCCCCGGGCCGCAGGAGCGTGGGCGATTCGGCAGCGGGGTCGAACAGCGGGAGCGGCGTGCGGCCGATGAGCTGCCAGCCGCCCGGCGACACCAGCGGATAGATGCCCGTCTGCGCGCCGCCGATGCCCACCGAACGCGCCGGTACTGCCACGCGCGGCTCGGTGCGGCGCGGCGTGGCCAGCTCCGGCGGCAGCCCGCCCATGAAGGCGAAGCCGGGCAGGAAGCCGAGGAAATACACCACGTACTGCGCCTGGCTGTGGCGGCGCACCACCTCGTGCGGCGTGAGGCCCGTATGCCGCGCCACGTCCTCGAGGTCGGGCCCGTCGTCGCCGCCGTAGGCCACGGGAATCTCGACTTCGCGGCCTGCCGCCGCGGCTGCGGCGAGTTCGGGCCACACCCGCAGCACCTTTTCTTCGAGCGCGGACCTGTCGACCTGCGCCGGATCGAAGCTCAAGGTGAGGTTGTTCATGCCGGGCAGCAGCTCCAGCACGCCCTGCCACTTCAGCGCCTGCGCGCCCAGTGCCCAGATGCGCTGCTGCGCCTCCAGCGTGGCCGGGGCCGGCAGCTCGCACAGCAGGGCCGCATCACCCAGCGGGTGCAGACGCGGAAGCTGCTGCACCCGGGTGCCGCTCATTCCTTGCCGAGGCTACGCACCTTGGCGGCCAGCCGGTCCTGCACGTGCGGAGAGACGAACTTATCGATTTCGCCGCCCAGCACGGCAATCTCGCGCACGAAGGTGCTGGAGATGAACTGGTACTTGTCGCTGGGGGTGAGGAACACGGTTTCCACGTCGGGCATGAGCGAGCGGTTCATGCCGGCCAACTGGAATTCGTAGTCGAAGTCGGTGACGGCGCGCAGGCCGCGCACCATGGCCTTGCCGCCGCGCGCCACGACGAAGTCGCGCAGCAGGCCGGAGAAGCTTTCCACCGTGACCTGGTCGCTGAACGGGGCGACCACCGTGCGCGCCATCTCGATGCGCTCGGGCAGGGTGAACAGCGTCTTCTTGTGGTGCCCCGCCGCAACTGCGACGATGACCCGGGAGAACAGCTGCGTGGCCCGGCGCACGACATCTTCATGCCCAAGCGTCATGGGGTCGAAGGTTCCGGGGTAGACCGCGATCACGCCAGACATGTGTGATTCCTCCTCAATGCAGGGTATGCGTCAATTCGGCGGATTATGTACGCAGGAGGTGTGCATGCACCGCGCCGGCCTTCAGGTGCCGAAACACCGTGAGACCCGAGCCGGCCAGTTCCGCATCTTCCCATTGCCTGGCCGCTTCGAGGTAGATGACCCCGCCTTCGGCCAGCACCGGCACGGCAGCGCGCAGGGCATCGACATAGAGCGCGGCCTGATCGTAGGGCGGATCGATGAAGATTGCCTGCAGGCTGCGCGGGGCGCAGCGCGCCAGCAGGTTCACGCCGTTGCCGCGCTCCACCCGCACGGCCTGCGCATCCAGCTTGGCCTGCACGGCCTTGAGCTGCTGGACAAGCGCCGGGTCGTGTTCGCACATGAGCACCGAAGCGGCGCCGCGCGATGCAGCCTCGAAGCCCAGGGCGCCAGTGCCGGCGAACACGTCGGCGCAATGCCAGCCGGGCAGCTCGCCGGCGCCGGCGCCCGCCAGGCTGGCCAGCCAGTTGAACAGGGTCTCGCGAACGCGGTCGGGCGTGGGGCGCAGGCCGGGCTTGTCGGCCACGGCCAGTCGCGTGCGCCGCCACTCGCCGCCGATGATGCGTACTTCGTGCGTGCGCGCGGAACGGGGGCGTGACGGGCGCGCAGGCGGGCCCGCGTCGCGCGGGCCCTTGCTGCCGGTCTTGCTGGTCTTGCTGCTCATGCCGCGATTACACACGAACGAGTCGCGTGTGCAGCCGCCAGCGCCGGGCGCAAGCTCAGGGCTTGGCCCCCACCATCACCGTGACCATTCGATCGGGCTGCAGCTTGTGCTGGAAGGCGGCCTTCACGTCCGCCACCGTGACTGCATTCATGCGCGCCGTCCAGGTGTCCAGGTAGTCCAGCGGCAAGTCGTTCCAGGCGATGTTCGCCACATTGCCCACCAGCTTGCGATTGCTGTCGAGCAGCAGCGGAAAGCCGCCGATCAGGTTGTCCTTGGCCGCCTGGAGCTCGGCGGCCGTGGGGCCGTTGGCGACGAACTTCTCGAGCACGCCACGCGCCACCTTCACCGCTTCGTCGGCCTGGTCGGGGCGGGTCTGGAAGCCGATGCTGAAGGCGCCGGCACTCAGCCCCGGCGAGAAGCCGCTGTACACGCTGTAGGCCAGGCCGCGCTTTTCGCGCACCTCTTCGGTCAGGCGCGAGACGAAGCCGCCGCCGCCCAGCACGTAGTTGCCCAGCGTGAGCGCGAAGTGCTCCGGATCGCGGCGCGGATAGCCGGGCTGGCCGATGAGCACATGTGCCTGGGCCGAGCTGAAGGGAATGCGATCCACCTTGGCGGCTTTCAGGGCATCGACCTCCGGCACCGGCGGCAGGGGCTGGCAGTCGGCCGAGGCTGGCAGGCGCGACAGCAGTGCGCTGGCAATGCGGTCGGCCTGCGCGCGGTCCAGCGCGCCCACGATGCTCAGCTTGGCGCGGCACGGCGCCACGTGGCGCGAGTAGAAGCTGCGCATGTCGGCCACGTCGATGCGCCCGAGCGTCTCTTCGCTGGCGTCGTAGCCGTAGGGATGGCTGCCGTACACATCCTTGCCGTAGGCGCGGCTGACGACGGTGCCGGGCTTGGTGTTGGCCTCCTTGATGGCAGCCACGATGCGTTCGCGCTCGCGCCGCCAGATATCGGCTGGAAATGAAGGCTCTCCGATCTGGCGTGCCGCCAGCGCAACGGCCTTGTCGAGCAGGTCGGGGCGCGACAGCGTGCGCAGCGTGAAGCTCATGCGGTCGCTGCCGGCGCCGGCGCCAAAGTTGGCGCCCAGGTCGGCCCAGGCCTCGCCCAGTGCGTTCTCGTCCATCGCCGGCTCTGCGCCCTGGGCCGCCACGCCCTTGTCCAGCATGTCGGCGGTGACGTCGGCGAGGCCCGCCTGTGCGGCCGGGTCGCGCCGGCTGCCGGCGTCGAAGTCGAGCTGCACGTCGACGATGGGCAGGGCATCGACCGCCACGAAATAGATCTTGGCGCCGCTGGGCTGCGTCCAGTGCTGGATGGGCAGCGCCGCATGCGCCGTGAAGGCAGCCAGGGCCAGGGCTGCGCCGGCCAGCAGGCTTCTTGCCGCCGCGCGGCGGCTCTCTTGAAGTCTTGCTCTCATTTCAGTGCAGCTCCCCTTCGCGGGCGCTGGACGGCGCGCGCGGCTTCTTGTTCGGATCGGGCGGCAGCGGGCGCAAGGTGGCAACCGTGAGCTGGTCGTCGCCGAAGTACTTCGCGGCCACGGCCTGCACCTGCTCGGGCGTCACGGCGGAAAGGCGCGCCAGGATGCGCTCGCTGGCATCCAGCGGCAGGCCCTGCACCCAGTTGGCGCCCAGCTCGCGGGCCTGCGCCATCACCGAGTCGAGCTTGTAGGTCTGGCTGGCTTCCCACTGGGTCTTGACCCGCGCCAGCTCGGCGGGCGAGACGCCCTCCTTGGCCACGCGCGCCACCTGGGCGCGCAGCGCGGCCTCGACGGCCTCGGGCGTCTTGCCGGCAGCGGGCACGCCGTCCAGGCCGAACAGCTGCGGACCGCGCCCGACAAAGCCGGCGTAGGCCCCCACCGAATCGGCCACGCGGTCGGGGCCTTGCGTGAGCGCCCGATCCAGGCGGGCACCCGAATAGCCATCCAGCACGGCGGAAAGCACCACCAGGGCCCAGGCATCGCTGTTGTCGTCCACGCCCTGGATCTGCGGCATGCGGAAAGCCAGCGAGACGTACGCCTGCTCGGCGGGCGCCTTGAACTCGATGCGGCGGATGCCGCGCTGCTCGGGCTCGATGCGGGGCTTGCGGGCCGGCACGGCGCGCGCAGGGATCACGCCGTAGTACTTGTCGGCCAGGCGCCGGATCTGGGCCACATCCACGTCGCCGGCAATGACCAGCGCCGCATTGGCGGGCACATACCAGCGGCGATGGAAGTCGCGCACGTCGTCCGGCTGCATCGAATCGAGATCGCTCATCCACCCAACGACCGGCCGGTGATAGGGCGACGCAACGAAGGTGGCTGCGTTCTGCTGCTCGATGAGCAGGGAGCGCGGCTGGTCTTCGGTGCGCATGCGGCGCTCCTCCTTCACCACCTCGATCTCTTTCTTGAACTCGTCGTTCGGCCACTCGTTGTGGGCGAAGCGGTCGGATTCGAGCTTCATCACCTCTTCGAGCCGGGCCACCGGAATCTGCTGGTAGTAGCCGGTGTAGTCGCGGGTGGTGAAGGCGTTCTCGCGCCCGCCCAGGGCTGCCACGCGCCGCGAGAACTCGCCGGGCCTGGTGGTCTTGGTGCCCTTGAACATCATGTGCTCCAGCGCATGCGCCACGCCGGAGGTGCCGTCCACCTCCTCCATGGAGCCGGCGCGCACCCACACCATCTGGATCGCCACCGGCGCACGGCGGTCGGGCTGGACGATGAGCGTCATGCCGTTGGCCAGGGTGAACTGCTGCGCTCGATTGGCGGCTGCACCGGCAGGCTCGCGCACGACGCTGGCCGGGTTCGGCTTGGGGGTATCGGGCCCGGTCTGCGCCCAGGCAGGTCCGGCGAAAAAGGACGCGATCGCCAGCACGGCGCACGCGCACGCACCTGGCCCGCATCGAGGGCGCAAAAAAGCGGCCCGATGGGGCCGCTGGTGCGCGTGAATGAGCTTTGGGGAGAGCTGTTTCATAGAATCGATCCGATTGTAAAAAGCGCTCAATGTTCAGTTTCTTCAAGAAAAAATCGCCTGCCGAGGTCCCCGCGCCTGCCAGCGAAGCCGCTCCGGTTCAGGAAGCGGCACCCAGCCCCGCCCCGGCACCCGCGCCGGCCGCGCGCTCGATGTTCTCGCCATCCACCTGGTTTGGCGGCAACAAGGCAGCGCCTGCCGAAGAAGTTGCCACGCAACCCGCGACCGTACCGGCAGAAATCGACGAGGCGGTGCCCGCCGAGCAGCCGCCCGCCGCCCAACCGGCCAGCCCCGAGTTTGCTCCTGCGACGCCTTTGCCTTTGCCTGTGCCTGTGCCTGTGCCTGTGCCTGTGCCTGTGCCAGCGCCTGCGCCTGTGCCAGCACCCGCCGTGGCCCCGCCACCGCCCCCGGCGCCTGCGCCGGTCGTGGCCAGCGCCCCCGTGCCCGCGCCCGCAGCCCCGGCCCCCGAAGCCCGCAGCGGCTGGCTCAACCGCCTGAAGACAGGCCTGCGCAAGACGGGCACCAGCATCCAGGCAGCATTCGTCAACGCCAAGATCGACGAGGATCTGTACGAAGAGCTCGAATCGGCGCTTTTGATGGCAGATGCTGGCGTAAAGGCAACAGAATACCTACTCGACGACCTGCGCCAGCGCGTCAAGGCCAACATGGCGACAGACGCTTCCCAGGTGAAGGTTCTGCTGGCCGAAGCCATTGCCGACCTCCTCGAGCCCCTGGAAAAGCCGCTGGTCATCGGCGAATACACACCCACCGTGATCATGGTGGCGGGCGTCAACGGGGCGGGCAAGACCACCTCCATCGGCAAGCTGACCAAGCACCTGGCCAACGAAGGCTGCTCGGTCCTGCTGGCAGCCGCCGATACCTTCCGGGCCGCGGCACGCGAGCAACTGGGCGTCTGGGCCGACCGCAACACGGTGGAAATCATCAGCCAGGAAGGCGGCGACCCCTCGGCCGTGAGCTTCGATGCGGTGAACGCCGGACGCGCCCGCGGCCGCGACGTGGTGCTGGTCGACACGGCCGGGCGCTTGCCGACGCAGCTGCACCTGATGGACGAACTCAAGAAGATCAAGCGCGTGATCGCCAAGGCGGACGGCACGGCACCCCACGAGGTGCTGCTGGTCATCGACGGCAACACCGGCCAGAACGCCCTGGCCCAGGTGCGCGCTTTCGACGATGCGCTGGGCCTCACCGGCCTGATCGTCACCAAGCTGGACGGCACCGCCAAGGGCGGCGTGCTGTGCGCCATCGCCCGCGAGAAGCCGATTCCGGTCTACTTCGTGGGCGTGGGCGAGAAGCTCGAAGACCTCGAGACCTTCGACGCCCGGGAATTCGCTCAGGCGCTCCTGGGCTGAGCCGCTGCACACTAGATATAAAGAGGAGACGAAACGATGAGCGACACTGCATTCCACGCCTTCGAGGCGGAAGGCCGCAAGGTCGACCGTCTCCTGGCCCACTATGGCGAAAGCCACCGCAACCCGACCAACGAGCTGATCCACCTGGTGGCCATCCCGGCCATCATGGTGAGCATCGTCGGGCTGCTCTTCGCGCTGCACCCCTGGGTGGCGTACGCCTTCGTGGCGGCCAGCATGGTCTATTACCTGCGCCTGAAGGCGCCGGTGCTGATGGCGATCATGGCCGTCTGGACAGTCATCATGTTCGGGCTGGTCTTTGCCATGGGCGACCAGGTGCTGCCAATTTCAGCCGGGGTTTTTATCGTCGGCTGGATCTTCCAGTTCATCGGCCACAAGATCGAAGGCAAGAAACCTTCCTTCTTCGAAGATCTCCAATACCTCTACGTGGGGCCGCTGTTCGTGGTCGCCTGGTTCCTCAATCGCCTGGGAATTCGCTGGTAGCCAATTGCTATCACAAAATTAGTCCCCATCGGGGAACCCTTCCTTTAGCACTCCCTCTAATCGAGTGCTAATATGATCAGCCATAGAAGGAGGTTCCCTCATATGACTCTGTCTGGAGCTCCTGCCGCCAACCAGCTGGCCGTCGCCAACCCCTGGGCGATGGTGCCCTCGCTGGGTAACCTGGACGCTTACATTTCCGCCGCCAACCGGCTTCCCCTGCTCACGCAGGAGGAAGAGCAACGCTTTGCCCGCCGGCTGCGCGACGACAACGA
>JAFECZ010000110.1 GCA_018241905.1 Pseudomonadota bacterium | reverse complement strand
CTGGTGCTGTGGATGCGCTCGAACTTCAACACGCAGGCCGACTTCATGACCATCATGATCCCCACGCTGGTGCAGGGCGTTGCGATGGCCTTCTTCTTCATTCCGCTGGTGACCATCACGCTGTCGGGCCTCACGCCCGATCGCATCCCTGCGGCGTCGGGCCTGTCGAACTTCCTGCGCATTACCGGCGGCGCCATCGGCACGTCGGTCACCACCACGCTGTGGGAGAACCGCGCCACCTTGCATCACGCGCAACTGGTGGAAGCGGTGAACAACGGCAGCACGGCCACCGGCAGCGTGATGTCGGGCCTGGGCGCCAGCGGCTTCAGCCCGGAGCAGGTGCTGGCGCAGATCAATCGCCTGGTGGACCAGCAGGCCTTCATGCTGGCCACCTCCGACATCTTCTATGCGTCGGCGATGCTGTTCATCATGCTCATACCGCTGGTGTGGTTGTCGCGTCCGCAACGCGGCGCGGGCGGCTCGGACGCCGCAGCCGGCGCCCACTGACGACGAGTCGGGCAGGGCGCCCAGCCCTGCATCGCCGTGCCGCGCGCGCCCTCGGTGCGCTGCAGCATAGGCATTTGCCCCAGTAGGAAATTCACCCGGCGCCTGCCAAAAATGCGGTCCGCGCCGGGCTTCGGCGCGCCCTCCTCAATGAGCCGCATGACCGAATTTCTGCCAACGTTCCAAGGTGGTCGCCACAGATGAGCGATGCCATTCTTGAGACACGCCAGCTCACCAAGGAATTCAAGGGTTTCACTGCCGTCAGCAACGTCAACCTGTCGGTGCAGCGCGGGTCCATCCATGCGCTGATCGGCCCCAACGGCGCAGGCAAGACGACCTGCTTCAACCTGCTCACCAAGTTCCTGGAGCCCACCACCGGCACCATCCTGTTCAACGGGCAGGACATCACGCGCGAGCGGCCGGCGCAGATTGCGCGCCGGGGCATCATCCGCTCGTTCCAGATCTCGGCCGTGTTCCCGCACCTCACCCTGCTGGAGAACGTGCGGCTGGGCCTGCAGCGGCAGCTGGGCACGTCCTTTCATTTCTGGAAGAGCGAGAAGACGCTCGCGCCGCTGGACGAGCGCGCCCGCGAACTGCTCGCGCAGGTCGGTCTTCAGGACCTGGCCGACGAGCTCACCGTCAACCTGCCCTACGGACGCAAGCGTGCCCTCGAAATCGCCACCACGCTGGCGATGGAGCCCGAGCTCATGCTGCTGGACGAGCCCACGCAGGGCATGGGCCACGAGGACGTGCACCGCGTGGCAGAACTCATCAAGCGCGTGTCGGCCGGCCGCACCATCCTCATGGTGGAGCACAACATGAGCGTGGTCTCTACCATTGCCGACACCATCACGGTGCTGCAGCGTGGCGCCGTGCTGGCCGAGGGGCCGTACAGCGAAGTCTCCAGCAACCCGCAGGTGATGGAAGCCTACATGGGCACCACCGACGGCCAACTGCAGGGGGCGCACTGATGGCCGCCGCGCTGGAGATCAAGGACCTGCACGCCTGGTACGGCGAATCGCACGTGCTGCACGGCGTGGACATGGTGGTGCAGCCCGGCGAAGTGGTCACGCTGCTGGGCCGCAACGGCGCCGGCCGCACCACCACCCTGCGCGCGATCATGGGCTTGACCGGAACGCGAAAGGGCAGCATCCGCGTCGACGGCCACGAGACCATCGGCCTGCCGACCTACAAGATCGCGCACTTCGGTATCGGCTACTGCCCCGAAGAGCGCGGCATCTTCGCCAGCCTGTCGGCCGAGGAAAACCTGTTGCTGCCCCCGCAGCTCAAGGGCACGCAGCCCGGCATGTCGGTCGACGAGATCTACGCCATGTTCCCCAACCTGGCCGAGCGCCGCCAGAGCCAGGGCACGCGCCTGTCGGGCGGCGAGCAGCAGATGCTGGCGGTCGCGCGCATCCTGCGCACCGGCGCGCGGCTCTTGCTGCTGGACGAAATTTCCGAAGGCCTGGCCCCAGTGATCGTGCAGGCATTGGCCCGCATGATCACCACGCTGCGCGCCAAGGGCTACACCATCGTCATGGTGGAACAGAACTTCCGCTTTGCGGCGCCGCTGGCAGACCGCTTCTACGTGATGGAGCACGGCCGCGTGGTCGAGGCCTTCGGCGCTGCGCAGCTGGAGGCCAAGATGCCCGTGCTCAACGAGTTGCTGGGGGTATAGGGCCGGCCAACAGGCTCTTTGGATTCGTCAACCTTGAAGGAGACTTTCGCATGAAGACACGACTCACTTCCATCGCGCTGGCAGCCCTGGCGCTCACCCTCGCCGGCGGTGTGCAGGCGCAGGAAAAGGTCAAGATCGGCCTGATCACCGACATGTCCAGTCTCTATTCGGACATCGAAGGCAAGAACGGCGCGCTGGCCATCCAAATGGCCATCGACGACTTCGGCGGCAAGGTGCTGGGCCAGCCCATCGAGCTGATGACGGCCGACCACCAGAACAAGGCCGACATCGCGGCTTCCAAGGCGCGCGAATGGATCGACACCGCGGGCCTGACCATGGTGTTCGGCGGCACCAACTCCGGCGCGGGCCTGGCCATGGCCAAGGTCGCGCAGGAAAAGAAGCGCGTGTATTTCAACAACGGCGCTGCGTCCTCGGCCCTGACCAACGAGCAGTGCAGCCCCTACACGGTTCACTACGCCTACGACACGGTGGCCCTGGCCAAGGGCACCGGCGGCGCGGTGGTCGAGCAGGGCGGCAAGAGCTGGTTCTTCCTGACGGCCGACTACGCCTTCGGCCACGCGCTGGAAGCCGACACCACCAAGGTCATCAAGGCCAAGGGCGGCACGGTGGTGGGCGCGGTGCGCACGCCGCTGAACGCCTCGGACTTCTCGTCCTTCCTGTTGCAGGCGCAGAACTCCAAGGCGCAGATCCTGGGCCTGGCCAACGCGGGCGGCGACACCATCAATTCCATCAAGGCGGCCAAGGAATTCGGCATCGACAAGACGATGAAGCTCGCCGGCCTGCTGGTGTTCCTGTCGGACATCAACAGCCTGGGCCTGAAGAACACCGAAGGCCTGCTGCACACCACCAGCTGGTACTGGGACCTGAACGACGACACCCGCAAGTGGTCCAAGCGCTTCTTCGAAAAGACCAAGCGCATGCCCACCGACATCCAGGCGGCGGACTACTCGGCCACCATGACCTACCTCAAGGCGGTCGCGGCAGCCAAGTCCACCGACGCGGACAAGGTGATGGAGCAGATCAAGAAGACGTCGATCAACGACTTCTACGCCAAGGGCAACGTGCGTGCCGACGGCCGCTTCGTGCACGACATGTACCTGGTGGAAGTGAAGAAGGCTTCCGAGTCCAAGCAGCCCTGGGACTACCTGAAGGTGGTCAAGACGCTGCCGGGCGAGCAGGTCTACACGACCAAGGCCGAGAGCAAGTGCGCTCTCTGGAACTGATACCCATCGCCCTCTAGACCTGCTGCGCCGCTACCGATATGTCCATTTCCTTGCCAGCCTTGCTCAGCCAGCTCCTCCTGGGGCTGGTCAACGGCTCGTTCTACGCGATCCTGAGCCTCGGGCTGGCGGTGATCTTCGGCCTGCTCAACGTCATCAACTTCGCGCATGGGGCCCTGTTCGCACTGGGCGCCGTGCTGACGTGGATGGCGATGAACTACTTCGAGATCAACTACTGGGTCATGCTGGTGGCGGCGCCGGTCATCGTGGGCATCTTCGGCGTGCTGATCGAGCGGCTGCTGCTGCGCTGGATCTACAAGCTGGACCATCTCTACGGCCTGTTGCTCACGCTGGGCCTCACGCTGCTGATCGAGGGCGTGCTGCGTTCCATCTACGGCGTCTCGGGCCTGGCCTACGACACGCCCGAGCCGTTGAACAGCGCCACCAACCTCGGCTTCATGATCCTGCCCAACTACCGCGCCTGGGTGGTGGTGGCCTCGCTGGCGGTGTGCTTTGCCACCTGGTTCCTGATCGAGAAGACGCGCATCGGCGCCTACCTGCGCGCAGGCACCGAGAACCCGCGGCTGGTGGAGGCCTTCGGCATCAACGTGCCGCTGATGATCACGCTGACCTACGGCTTCGGCGTGGCGCTGGCCGCCTTTGCCGGCGTGCTGGCCGCGCCGGTGATCCAGATCTCGCCGCTCATGGGGCAGAACCTGATCATCGTCGTGTTCGCGGTGGTGGTGATCGGGGGCATGGGCTCCATATTGGGCGCCATCCTCACCGGCCTGGGGCTGGGCGTCATCGAGGGCTTTACCAAGGTGTTCTATCCCGAAGCGTCTTCCACCGTGGTGTTCGTCATCATGGTCATCGTGCTGCTGATCCGGCCCGCCGGCCTGTTCGGCAAAGAGAAATGAGGCCGGCACGATGAACCGCAACGCTTCCTTTCTCTACCTGTTGCTGCTGCTGGCCCTGCTGGTGGCGCCTTTCGTCGGCGCGTACCCGGTCTTCGTGATGAAGCTGCTGTGCTTCGCGCTGTTTGCCTGCGCCTTCAACCTGCTGCTGGGCTTTACCGGACTGCTGTCCTTCGGGCACGCGGCCTTCCTGGGCGGCTCGGCCTACGTGGCGGGCCATGCCATCAAGGTCTGGGGCGTCACGCCCGAGCTTGGGCTGGTGTTGGGCACGGCCACGGGGGCGCTGCTGGGCTGGGTCTTCGGCGTGCTGGCCATTCGCCGCCAGGGCATCTATTTCGCCATGATCACCCTGGCGCTGGCGCAGATGGTGTTCTTCATCGCGCTGCAGGCCAAGTTCACCGGCGGCGAAGACGGGCTGCAGGCGGTGCCGCGCGGCAAGCTCTTCGGCGTGCTCGACCTCTCGAGCGACCTGACCATGTACTACGTGACGGTGGCCATCGTCGTGGCCGCCTTCCTGCTGATCGTGCGCACCATCCACTCGCCCTTCGGCCAGGTGCTCAAGGGCATCAAGGAGAACGAGCCGCGCGCCATTTCGCTGGGCTACGACGTCTCGCGCTTCAAGCTGCTGGCCTTCGTGATCTCGGCGGCGCTGTCGGGCCTGGCGGGCTCGCTCAAGACGCTGGTGCTGGGCTTTGCCACGCTCACCGACGTGCACTGGTCGTCTTCGGGTTCCGTCATCCTGATGACCTTGCTGGGTGGCCTGGGCACATTGTCGGGGCCCATCGTGGGCGCGGCCATCGTCGTGGCGCTGGAGAACAAGATCGGCGAGCTGGGCCATCTGCTGGCGAGCATCACGACGCTGGACTGGTTCAACACCCTGGGCGAATCCGTCACCATCGTCACGGGCCTGATCTTCGTCATCTGCGTGCTGGCCTTCCGCCGCGGCGTGATGGGCGAGGTCATTGCCTTCATCGAACGGCGTCGCGCGCCGCACCGGTAGTCGGCTCGCTGCATCTTGCCGGCCAGGCGGCCTGCGTCTACAGTGGCCCGCTTTGCGTGCCGAGCGCGCAAGGGAGACTGCGTTTCGAGGGTGACCTGGCCGCCACCGGCCAGGGGCAGATGCTCACCGCCGTGACGGCGGTGCAGGGGTCGGCCGGCTACGTGGCCATCGAACGCGTGACGGGCATGCTGCACGGCAAGAGCGGCAGCTTCGTGTTCCAGCACAGCGGCAGCGTGGCGCGCGGGGCGCAGCAGTTGTCCATCATGGTGGTGCCGGATTCAGGCACGGGCGAGCTTGCAGGCATTGCCGGCACATTCCGGATCCAGATCATCGAAGGCAAGCACTTCTACGAGTTCGAGTACGAGCTCTAGAGCCTGAGCTTGCCGGCGTAGCCAGTCATCTCCAGATAACCGCGGCCCACGGCCTGGCCGCGTTCGTCCAGCAGATCGCTCAGCCCTTCCCAGTAGATGGTGCCGGTGGAGCCGCGGCTGTCCAGCTCCTGGTCGTCCAGCAGCGCCTTGACGCTGAAGCGGCCCAAGGGTGTGGTCACCTTCCATTCGACCGGGTAGCGGGCTTGCGACGATGGGCTTGTCCATTGCCGCCGCGCTTCGAACTGCACGTCGGCCTGAGTGAATGCGCGCAGCGTTCCACGGGTGTCGCGCCAGGAGCCGCCAGCCCACAGCGCTCGGCCGGCCTGGTCGCGCAGGCGGAAGGCGGTCAAGGCGCTGCCGTCATGCAGGTTCATGCCGATCCAGTCCCATCCGACGGCCTGCGGCGACATGATGGTTTCGCTCCATTCATGGTCCAGCCAGGCGCGGCCGTCGGTTGGTGTGAAATGGCTGTCTTCCAGGCCGATGCGTCCGCCCACCTTCAGCTGCGGCTCGCTGTAGTAGTAGCTGGTTTCGTCCGGCCCTGCGCCCTTGCGCGACAGGCCTGCGTCGCCTTGCAGCAGCACCGGCTGGGTCGGCAGGAAATCCAGCTCCAGCGAGAAGCCGCTGGCATGCACGCGTGCCGCATAGCGGCCGTCCGGCTCGCGCTTCAGCGACCAGTCGCGCAGGCGGATGTCCGTGTCGGTCTGCGAAGTCGACGCCACGCCCATGCCCGTGCGGGCGATGCGCTGGTCGTGCAGCAGGCGCCTGCCCTTCAGGTCGGTAAGCGCCGCATGCGCGAACACCAGTTGCTTGGCCGCGAAAGCCGAGCGCAGCGCCTGCGTCTCGTCGATGCGCGATCGGAAGAACGTGACCTGGAAGCCGAACGCGCGGCTGCCGCCGGCATCGGGCACTTCGGCATGGCCGGTGATGTACCACCACTCGGTTCGCCAGTCGGGGTGGCTGCCGAAGTCGCGAGGAAAGCGCAGTGGCCGCAGCTCGCGCGCGGCAGGCGCCGCCAGGGCATCGGCCCACGGGGATGCAAGCGCCGCGAGCAGGAGCATGCGCCGTTGCACGAGGACGGGTGGGGCCAGGGCGTTCACCAATCCTCCTTCACCGCCATCACTGCATCGCGGCTGGCGGCCGCCCGGCTGGCCAGCCACGCCGTGAGCGTGCCCGCCACCAGCACCGCAGCGCAGAGAATGGCCAGGCGCAGCCAGGGCAGCATCAGGTCCATGGTCCAGTGAAAGCTCTGCGGATTGACCACATGCACCAGGATCAGCGACACCGCCAGCCCCAGCGCCAGGCCTGCCAGTGCCCCGATGGCTGTCCAGGCCATGCCTTCGCCGGCCACCACGCGCAGGATCTGCCCGCGCGTGAAGCCCAGGTGCGCCAGCAGGCCGAACTCCTTGCGCCGCGCCAGCACCTGTGCGCTGAAGCTGGCGGCAATGCCGAACAGGCCGATGGCAATGGCCACGGCCTGCAGCCAGTAGGTGACGGCAAAGCTGCGGTCGAAGATGCGCAGCGAGTTGGCGCGAATGGTGCCGACCGAGGCGAACTCGACCAGATCCGCGCTGCCCAGCTGCTCGGCAGCCAGCGCGCGGACGGACGATTGCACCTGGCCCTCCGATGCGGTGGGTTCGAGCCACAGGGCAATGTCGCTCACCCCGCGTTCACCGGTGAGCTTCTCGAAGTCGCGCGAATCCATCGTGATCGCGCCGAACTGCCGGACGTAGTCGCGCCACACGCCCGCCACGAAAAAGCGCGGCGGCGTGCCTGCACCGGAGAAGGCATTGGACAGCGCATCGAAGACCTGCCCGGGCCGCGCGCCGTACAGGTCCACCACCGCCTCGCTGACGTAGATGCCGATGGTCCCCGGCGGCGAGGCCACATGCTCGCCCACCAGGGGCAGGCTGCGGGCCGGATCGCCATGGTCGAAGCTGCGGGAGATCAGCGTCAGCGCAGGCCGGCTGCTGTCGAGCAGCAGCGCGCGCGTGCGCAGCGTGGCGACGCGCTCCACACCCGGCACCCGCGCCACGGCCTGCACGAAGCCGGGCTCGAAGGCCGCGGCGTCCAGCGCGCCGGCGGCGCTGCTGCCGCTGCCGGCGGTGCGCACATACAGCTGTGCCGGCAGCGCTGCGTCGAGCCAGCGCGACACCGATTCGCGAAAGCTCGCCACCATCACCGTGAGCGCCACCGCCAGGCTGAGCGCGGCCACCACGCCGCTCACGGCCACCGCCGCATTGCCGCGCATGCGCCGGGCCCGCTCCACGGCCAGCATGGGCAGCACGCGGCCCGAAACGCTGCGCGCCAGCCGGTCGTAGAGGGCACCGATCAGCACGGGCAGGGTTGCGATGCCGCCCACCAGCAGAAATCCCACGGCCAGGTAGGCCGCAATGGGCACGCCGAAGACGGGCGGAGCCAGTGCCAGCAGCGCACCCGCCAGCATCAGGGCCAGGCCGGTCCAGCGCGCCAGCGCCGAGCCGGGTGCGGTGCTGGCGGCGCCCAGGCCCTTGAGCGTGCTGGCCTCGGGCAGTGCCTGGGCCGCGCGGGCGGGCCACCATCCGCCCACCAGCGCCGCCAGCAGCCCGAGGGCTGCATAGAGCAGGGCGCTGCCGGTGCTCCAGCGCAGCGATGGCGCCACCCCCGGAAAGTAGCCGCCGCCCAGGTCGCCGCTGCGCACGCGCAGCGCCAGCAGGGCCAGCCCGGTGCCCAGCGCAATGCCGGCCACGCTGCCCGCGAGCCCCAGCGCGCCCGATTCGAGCAGCGCCAGCGCAAGCCGTTGCCGCGGCGTGAGGCCCAGCACCCCCAGCAGCGCAAACTGCTGCGCCCGCTTGGCCACGCCCAGCGAGAGCACCGAGAACACCAGGAAGGCGCCGGTGAACAAGGCCACCAGCGCCAGCACGGTGAGATTGACGCGGTAGGCGCGCGAGAGGTTGCTCACCCGCTGCGCCGAGTCGCCGGGCTCGACCAGGCGCAGTCCCGACGGCCAGCCGGCGGATTGCTCGAGGGCGCGGGCGAAGGCGGCGCGATCCGTTCCGGGCCGCAGGCGGATGTCGATGCGGCTGAGCTGGCCCGTGCGCTCGAACAGGTCTTGCGCCGCGCCGATGTCCATCACGGCCAGCGCGCTGCCGCCGGCGCTCACGCTGCCGGCAACCTGCAGCGTGAAGGTATGGGTGCCCGCCTGCACCTGGAGCTTCGCGGCATCCTGGCCGGCAGCGGTGCGTGCGGCCGCGTTGAGGAAGATCTGACCCGGCGCGAAATGCGCGAGCCTGTCCGCACCTTCGGCGGGCCTGGGGCTCAAGGCCGGCGCGATCCCGGGCAGCACCAGGCTGTCCACGCCCAGCACGCGCAGGGGTGTTCGCTTGCCCGCGGGGCCCAGCAATTGCACCTGCGTCTCGAGCACCGGGCTGGCCAGCGCCACCTGCGGATGCGTGGCAATGCGCGTGAACAGCTGCTCGTCGAAGCCGCCCTGCGCCGCGCGCAGTTCAAGGTCGGGCTGGCCGTTGACGGAGCGCACCGCGCTGGCGAACTCGTCCAGCGCAGAGGCGTTGATGAGCTGCACCGAAAAGGCCAGCGCCACGCCCAGCATCACAGCCACCACGGCGGCCGCATTGCGCCACGGGTGGTGGCGCAGCTCGCGCCAGGAAAAGCTTCGAAGCAGTGCCAGCATGTAGGCCGATGATGCGCCCGTTCAGCGCAGCTGCCGTGCGGCCTGCTCGAGGTAGGCGCGCACGGCAGGCTGGGATGTGAGGCCGCCCGCGCGCGCATAGGCCGCACGTGCCTCGGCAGCCTGGCCGTCGGCGCCAAGAAGATGTGCGCGCGCCGCCCAGTAGGGCTGGTAGCTCGCGACACGTTCGGCGTCGATGGCGTCCAGCGATTTCAGGCCTGCAGCCGGGCCCTGGGCTGCGGCGAGGGCACAGGCGCGGCTGACCTGCGCGCCGATGCTCGGGCGCAATGCCAGCAGCCCGTCATACAGCGCCACCAGGGCCTGCGGCGGCACCGCCATGCCCAATCGGCGCTGCGTGTGCGCCGACTGGATTGCGGCTTCGAGCTGGTAGGCCCCGAGCGCGCCGCAGGCGGCGGCACTTGCAAGCTGCCGCTCCGCTTCGAGGCGCAAGTCTTCATTCCAGAGCCCCGGGTCTTGCGCATCGAGCGGCACATAGGCACCGTGTGCATCGCGCCGGGCGTGCGTCCGGCTTTCGCAAAAGAGCATCAGGGCCAGCAGGCCGCGCGGCTCGGGCTCGCCGGGCATCAGCGCGCACAGGATGCGGCCCAGCTCGATGGCCTCGAGCGTCAGGCCCCGGTGGCTGGCGTCGGCGCCTTCGACGTCGTCCCAGCCCGTGCCGTAGGCGGCATAGATGCCGTCCAGCACATCCTGCAGGCGCCTGGGCAGTTCGTCGGCGCGCGGGTATTCGAAGCCGATGCCCGCGGCGCGGATGCGCGACTTGGCGCGCACCAGGCGCTGGCCGAGCGTTGCCGGCGCGACGAGAAAGGCGTTGGCAATGCGCGCCGCATCCAGGCCCAGCACCGTCTGCAGCATGAGGGGCGCGCGCGCCGCGCCGTCGATGGCCGGATGCGCGCAGACGAACAGCAGGCGCAGGCGCTCGTCGGGCACGGCCGCTTCGCCCGGCTGCGGCTCGTCTTCCATGGCCTGCGCCAGCACCTGCAGGCTGTGCACGGCGGCATCCTGCACCTGCTCGTGACGCCAGGCGTCCAGGGTACGGTGCCGGGCCACCTGCAGCAGCCAGGCCTCGGGGCGCTCGGGCACGCCGTCCTGCGGCCAGCGCTCGAGGGCGCGTTCGAAGGCGTCGTGCAGCGCGTCTTCCGAGGCCGCGATGTCGCGCGTGCGCGCCGACAGGATGGCCAGCAGCCGCCCATAGGACTGCCGCGCCGCCTGCTCGGCGCTGCGGTGCGCGGCAGTCTGGCCGGTGCGGCCTTGCGACGTCACATCTTCGAGGGATTGAACAGCGGGCGCAGTTCCACGCCGCCGGTGGACGCGCAGGGCGCGCGTGCCGCCCATTCCAGCGCGGCGTCGAGGTCGGCCACGTCGAGCAGCACGTAGCCGCCCAACTGCTCCTTGGTGTCGGCGAAGGGGCCGTCCTGCACCTGGCGCTTGTCGCCGCGAACGCGCAGGGTGGTGCCCGCCATCGGGCCCTGCAGGCCGTTGCCGGCGCGCATGACGCCGGCCTGCTGCATGGCGCCGATGTAGGCGATCCAGCTGGCGAACTGGGCCTGCGCCTGCGGGCCGTCGCGGCGCGCGAAGTCTTCCTGCGTTTCGTAGAACATCATCACGTATTCCATGGTGGGACTCCTTCTTCCTTCCTCGGGCTTGTTCGAGGGATGGCAGAGCAAGATTGCTCGACCTAATGACGGCTGGCGGCGCACCGTTTCGACAGATTTTTTTTCCGATCGCCTTCAGCTTCCCTCAATGCCGTCGGCGCGCAGGTGCAGCACCCGGTCGGCGCGGGCCGCCGCCGTCTCGGAATGGGTGACCAGCACCAGCGATGCGCCATGTTCGCGCGTTTGCAGTGCCAGCAGTTCCATGACCTTGGCGGCGGTGGTGGGGTCGAGGTTGCCCGTGGGCTCGTCGGCCAGGAGCAGGGCGGGGCGATGCACCAGCGCCCGGGCTATGGCCACGCGCTGCAACTGCCCGCCGCTGAGTTGCTGCGGCAGCCGGCCGCCGGTGCCCGCCAGGCCCACGGCCGAGAGCATCTGTGCCACGCGTGCGTCGTCGCGCCGGTTCTGCAGCATGAGCGGCAGCGCGATGTTCTGCGACACGTCCAGGTGCGGCAGGACATGGAAGGCCTGGAACACGAAGCCCACCTGCTTGCGCCGCCAGATCGCGCGCTGTTCGCCGTCGAGCGCACCCAGGTCGAAGCTCCCGTGGCGGATGCTGCCGGCATCCCAGGTGTCGAGCGCCGCCATGCAGTTGAGCAGCGTCGACTTGCCCACGCCAGACTCGCCCACGATGGCGACGAACTCGCCCGGCGCCACGTCGAGCGAGACGTTCCGGAAGACTGGCGTCTGGCCGTAGTGCTTGGCCAGGCCGCGCACCGACAGGCCCTGCGCGATGTCGCTGCTCATGAGGGCCAGGTCACCAGGCCCGCATCCAGCCACTTGCGCGCCTGTTGCAGCACCTGCTGCGCCGCGTCGGGCGCGGCGGCTTCGACCACGGTGCGCTGCGTCATGCTGCGCAGCCATGTGATCTGCCGCTTGGCCAGCTGGCGCGTGGCGGCAATGCCGCGCTCACGCAATTCGTCGTCGGGCCAGAGGCGGTCCAGCGCCTCCCAGGCCTGGCGGTAGCCCACGCAGCGCATCGACGGCAGCTCGGGCGTCAAGTCGCCGCGAGCGCGCAGCGCGCGAACCTCGTCGACGAAGCCGGCCGCCAGCATGGCGTCGAAGCGCTGGGCGATGCGCTCGTGCAGCCAGCTGCGTTCTTGCGGCTCGAGCGAAAGCAGTGTCAAAGGGCCGGGCTCGGCGGCATTGGCGGCGCGTTCGGCATGAAAGCTGGACAGCGGCCGGCCGCTGGCATGCCACACCTCCAGCGCACGCTGGATGCGCTGGCTGTCGTTGGGTGCGAGCCGCGCGGCGGTGACCGGGTCGACCCTGGCCAGTTGCGCATGCATGGCCGGCCACCCGTGCTCTTGCGCTTCAAGCTCGATGCGCTCGCGCAGTTCGGGCGCGGCGCTGGGCATTTCGTCGATGCCGTTGATGAGCGCATTGAAGTACAGCATGGTCCCGCCCACCAGCAGCGGCAGCCGCCCGCGCGCGCGAATCTCTTCAATGAGGCGCGTGGCATCGCGCACGAAGGCGCCGGCGTTGTAGCTTTCGGTGGGGTCGCGGATGTCGATCAGGTGGTGCGGCACCAGCGACTGTTCCTGGGCGCTGGGCTTGGCCGTGCCGATGTCCATGCCGCGGTAGACCAGGGCCGAGTCGACGCTGACGATTTCCACCGGCAGCGCCTGTGCCAGCGCCAGGGCCGCCGCAGTCTTACCGCTGGCGGTCGGGCCGGCCAGGCCGATCCAGGTCGCGGCGGAAGGGGAAGAGGGCGGCATGCGCCCGAGGTTAACAGGCGCGCATTGCAGCGCCTGGCGAAATTCAGCTGGGCGCGCGTGCGGCGCCGGCGGCGTCGG